>DASVVD010000446.1:0-4004 GCA_036386715.1 Pseudoduganella sp. | reverse complement strand
GCCGCCGGCGCCGGCGTCCTGTACTACGCCGTCGCACCAACGCCGGCCCCGGCCGGAAAGACCCCGACGGCACCGGCGGTGCTGACGCCGGGCCAGGCCCGCACCGAACGGTTCTGGACCGCCCGCGTGACTACGCTGGCCGGTAACGGTGTCGCCGGCGTCGTCGATATCCCCGCCGCCGCCCCGGCCAGTGCCGGGGCGGCGGCGCAAGGCGCCTTCGCCGATCCGTTCGGCGTGGCAGTGGCCCCGCGCGGCACGGTCTACGTGGCCGATGGCGGCGACAACAACCGCATCCGCACCATCGCCCCGGACGGCACGCTGGCCACGCTGGCGGGCGGCCGTGAAGGCTTTGCCGACGGCAAGGGCGTGCAAGCGATGTTCGATACGCCGTCCGCGCTGGCGCTCGATCACCTGGGCAACCTGTATGTGGCCGATACCGGCAACCATGCGGTGCGCAGGATCGCCCCGGACGGCACCGTGAGCACGCTGGCCGGCAAAGGCCAGGCCGGCTTCGCGGACGGCAAGGGCAATGCCGCGCGCTTCAATGGCCCGGTCGGCATCGCGGTGGACGATGCCGGCGTGGTGTACGTGGCCGACACCTATAACGACCGCATCCGCCGCATCGCAGCCGATGGCACGGTCACCACGGTGGCCGGCGGTGGCCGGCCGGGCGCGCAGGATGGCCCGGCGGTCGCCGCCCGGTTCGATACCCCTAGCGGCATCGCGGTCGCCGCCGACGGCACGCTGTTCGTCGCCGACACCGGCAACCATGCGGTGCGCCGCATCGATAGCGCCGGCAATGTGTCGACCGTGGCGGCGCCGCCGCAGGGCGAGCGGCGCGGCCTGCTGCGGCGGCCGGTCGGCATCGCCGTCACGCGCGACGGCTTCCTGTATGTCACGTCCGGTTCCGGCCGGGTGCTGCAGGTCGGCCCGGACGGCGGCTGGCAGGCACTCGCCGATGTCGACCAGCCGGCCGAGCCGGGCTATGGCAGCGACGGCACCGTGAATCTTGCGGGGCCGCGCGGCGTGGCCGTGGCGCGCGACGGCAGCGTGGTGGTGGCAGAAGGGCTGGGCTTCACGGTGGTGCGCCTGGCGCCTCCCGTGGCAGGACCGCAGGCACCCGGGCACCGCGCGCGCGCCGCGCCGCCGCGCCACGACAAGCCCATGCCATGGCCCGTGCTGCCGCAGGATACGCCGCACGAGGTGGTGGGCGTGATGGGCGAAGTGCGCGGCAATTTCGAAGGCGACAGCCGCGATCATTTCCACATGGGGCTCGACGTGCGGGCCGACGTGGGTGCGCCGGTGGTGGCGGTGGCCCCGGCCAAGGTGGCCGATCCTTATCCGAACTGGGGCTATGCCACGCTGAGCGAAGGCATGAGCCTGGGCACGCTGTCCTATATCCACATGAAGGTCGGCCGCGACCGGCGCGACAGGGCGCTCGACGAACGCTTCGAGGTGCTGGCCGGCGAGCGCGGCAAGCCGGAGCGGGTGCGGGTGCGGCGTGGCACGCGCTTCGCCACGGGCGACACGCTCGGCACGATCAATGGCATGGCGCACGTGCACCTCGATTATTTCCCGACCGGTGGCGTGGAGAATCCGTTGACGCTGCCGTTCGTCGGACTGCGCGATACGGTGGCGCCGCGCATCCAGGGCGTCGTGCTGCTGGCCGACGGCGGCAGGCGCCTCGGTGCGCCGAAGGAAAAGCCGCCGAAGCGTGGCAGGAAAAGCCGGGGGGAAGACCCGCTGCCACGGCGCGTAAAAGTGCCGCGCTCGGTGGGCGAAGTGGAGATCGTCGTCGATGCCTGGGACCAGATGGATGGCAACCTGGCGCGGCGCCGCCTCGGGCTGTACAAGCTGGGTTACCAGCTGCTGCGCGAGGACGGCTCGCCCGTCGCAGGCTTCGAACAGCCGCTCATCACGCAGGTCTACGACCGGCTGCCACGCAACCCGGATGCCGTGAAGGTGGTGTATGCCGCCAGCAGCGGCATCACCGTGTATGGCAGCCAGTCGACGCACTTCGCCTATGCGCTGAACAATACCCTTGCCGATGGCAAGGTCGGCCCGGGGAGCTGGGATGTGTCGGCCATCGCGCCGGGCAACTACACGCTGCGCATCTATGCCGCCGACTATGCCGGCAACGTGGCGGTGGAGGGCAGGGACCTGGCGATCGCCATCGAGTAAGGGTAAGGTAAAGTCTCAGGCGCCGCCGTCGCCGTCCCGCCGGGACGGCACCAGCAGGCGCAGCCGCCCGTCCAGCGCCTCGAAGTGCAGTGGCATGGTGAGCGTCAGCAGCTCGCCGTCGACCGCGGCTTTCACGCGCCGGCGGCCGTAGAACGGGGTGCGCACGGTCATCCGGCGAAAACCGAAGGCCACCACGTCGCCGGTATCGGCCAGCCGGCCCAGCGCGCCGTGCAACACCAGGCCGAGCATGGCGAGCCGGCCGGCCGGCTTGGGGGCCACGGCGGCCAGTTCGCCATCGGCCACGTCCGGCGCCATGTCCGCCAGGCCCACCTGTTCCATCTGCAGCCGGTTGTTGCCCACGAACAGGGTGTGCGTGCGCAGGTGCAGCGTGCGGTCTTCCGCTTCCAGCGCGAGGCGCAGGCGGCGGTGCGGCAGCAGGATCGTTTTCAGGGCGGACAGGAACGCCACCACGCGCGAACGGCCGAACTGGGCCTTGTCCTGCTCGCGCTCTTCCAGCAGGTCGGGATACAGGCCGATGCTGGCGTTGACGAGGAAGATGCGACCGTTGACGGAACCGATCTGCACCGGCTGGATCGTGGCCGTCAGCAGCGCCTGCACGGCTTCGGCAAGCTCTTCGGAGATGCCGTGCGTGCGGCCGAAATAATTGAAGGTGCCCTGCGGCAATGCGCCAAACGGGCAGCCGTGCGCCACCGCCTGGCGCGCCACGGCGTTGATCGTGCCGTCGCCACCGGCGGCCACCAGGATCCCGCCGTTGGCGCAGGCCTGGCCGGCATGCGCGATGGCGGCGTCGTCGAGCTCGCTGCCGTCTTCCACCAGGTGCAGGTGGTAGCGCCGGCCCGCCGCCGTGAGCACTTCCTCGATGGCGGCGCGGCGCTCCTCCTTTTCGGAGGCGCCGGAACCGGCGTTGAGCACGATGTACAGGGGAGCGTCGGCGGCGAGTGTGGTAGCGGTCATGTGACCAACTGTATCACCGCCGGGGTCGCCACGCACGCACGAACGGCTGAGCGTGGCGATCCTTCCCCGGACCGCCTTGCGGCGGCCTGTCGCGGGCTTACTGCGCCACGCTGACGGTTGCCTGCGCCGGTGGCGTCACGCCTTCGCCCAGGTAGAAGCTGGGGTGCGGCGGCTGGTTGTAGCCGGCATTCTGGCCTGCCACCTGCACGCGGTACTGCGCGTCGTGCATCAGCGTCGGAATGCGGTGCGTCGTCGGGATCGTGGTGGAGAACACCAGCAGCGCGGTGTTGTCCGCCGTGCGCAATACGGCCTCCTCGCGCCAGTCACCCAGGATGTCGGCCGACAGCACCGGCGTGGCCTTGGTGCCGTTGTTCGACGCCGCGTTGTACGTGGCACCGTTCAGCAGGGGCTCGAACGCGAAAGCGGCCGGGTTCCATTTGGCGATCGTCGTGCCGTCGAGCGATTCGCGCAGCAGGTCGCCATCCCACCAACTGGCGAAGTTCATGCTGCCCGGGCGGTTGGTCGAGATCTGCTTGCCGCTCACGTTGAACAGCCCGCCGCGCGATGCCCAGCATTCGGCGCCCGGATAGGCCGGGTCGATGTCGTAGCAGACACCGCGGCCCACGTCGACGGTGGCCGGCGCGCCCCACAGCAGCTTGCCGGTGGCGGCATCGTGGAAGCTGGCGCCGTTGCCCTTGTAGCAGGACGGCGTCTCATGCACCATGTAGGCTTGCAGGCCGGGACGGGACGGGTCGAGCTTGCCGACGTGCAGCGCATCGCCGTGGCACAAGCCGGTGGTGTACATCAGGTGGCCGTCGCTGCCGATCGTGGCGGCGCCGTAGACGATG
>DASVVD010000445.1:0-5945 GCA_036386715.1 Pseudoduganella sp. | reverse complement strand
TGCCGGCGGCGAAATGTCGGCGCGTTCGTACTGCATCAGCGGCGGCAGGATATAGTGCGACAGGGCGGCGGTGGTGGTCATGAAGGGCTCGATGCTGACCAATAACTCCAGGTCGCGCAGTGCCCGCACGGCCTTGCGCTGGTCGGGCAGCACGCTGGCCGGATTGCCGCCGACCACGACCAGGCTCCTGATCCGCCCGGTACCGGGCGTGAGGATTTCGTCGGGCAGCGTGGCCGTCATCATCTCGCCGAACAGGATCGCGCTGTCGCCAATGCGGCCACGCGCGCCGTGCTCCCACGAGCGGCGCGGCGGCAGCACTTCGGCACGTTGTGTCTTTTCCCTGCCCAGCACGCCGGGGTTGCCGACATCGTCGCCCTCGCGCAGGAAGCGCCCGCACACCACGTTGATGGCCTGGTACAGGTGCTCGGCCAGGTTCGAGCGCGCCGCCATGTCGGGCCCGGTGCCGGTGCTGACGGCGCCGCTGTCGCACTCGAACGCGAACATGCGCGCCGCCTGCACCAGCAACGTGGCCGGCACGCCGGCGCGCCGCTCCACATAGTCGGGCGTAAACGGCTGCACGGCGGCGCGCAGCGTATCGAGGCCCGCCACGTGCGCGTCGCAGAAGGCCGCGTCGTGCCACCCTTCGTCGAGGATGCAGCGCAGCAGGCCGGCGGCCACGGCTGGATCCTCGCCGGGCTTGGGCTGCAGGAACAGGTCGGCATGGTGGGCGGTCTCGGTGCGGCGCGGATCGATCACGATGATCTTCATGCCGCGCGCCTTGGCTTCCTTCATTTCCCGGGTGGGATTCGTGGTGAAGAAGCCGGAGCCGCCCTGCACCGACAGCAGCGGGTTGTAGCCGGCGAACAGCCATGCCTGCGACGTGCGGAAGTGCTGCCGCCCCGCGCCCCAGCGTCCGAGCCGCTCCATCGCCACCCACTTGGCCGACTGGTCGATCGTCATGGTCGAAAAGAACGAACGCGAGCCGAGCGCCTTCATCCACGAGTACAGCATGGTGAAGCCGGCGACATTGAGGTAGTTCTGCGTGCCGCGGTAGATGGCCAGCGCATCGGCACCGTCGCGGGCGCGGATGGCGGCCAGGCTTGCGGCGATCTCGTCGAGCGCCTGGCCGAGCGGAATCGCGCTGAAACTGCCGTCCGGCATGCGCTTCAGGGGCCGCAGGATGCGCTCCGGCGCATTGTGCGCGGCGCCGGACTGCAGTCCCTTGAAGCAGGCGTATCCGCGCGACAGCGGGTGCTCCCGGTCGCCGCGGATGGCGATGACGCGGCGCTGCGCGTCCAGTTCGACCACCGTGCCGCACAGGCCGGAGCAGATGCGGCAGAACGACCGGACGCTGGCCGGCATCGCCTACACGCGCTCGAAGATGGCGGCGATGCCCTGGCCGCCGCCGATGCACATGGTCACCAGCGCATAGCGGCCGCCGGTACGCTGCAGTTCGTACAGGGCCTTGACGCTGATGATGGCGCCGGTGGCGCCGATCGGATGGCCCAGGCCGATGCCGGAGCCGTTCGGGTTGACCTTTTCCGGATCCAGCGCCAGTTCCTTCGCCACCGCGCAGGCCTGGGCGGCAAAGGCTTCGTTGGCCTCGATCACGTCCATGTCGGCAATGGCCAGGCCGGCCCGTTCGAGCGCCTTGCGGCTCGCCGAGACGGGGCCGATGCCCATGTGCTTCGGGTCGACCCCGGTGAGCGCATATGACACCAGGCGGGCGAGCGGCTTGACGCCGCGCCGCTCGGCCTCGCCCCGTTCCATCAGCACCAGCGCGGCGGCGCCGTCGTTGATGCCGGAGGCGTTGCCGGCCGTGACGGTGCCATCCTTCCTGAACGCGGCGCGCATGCCGGCCAGGTCTTCCGGCGTGGTGGCGCCGCGCGTATGTTCATCCTTGTCGAACAGGACGTCGCCCTTGCGCGACTTCAGCGTGATGGGCAGGATCTGTTCCCTGAAACGACCCGCTTCGGTGGCGGCGGCGGCGCGGCGGTGCGACGTCACTGCCAGCGCATCCTGTTCCTGGCGCGTGACGGTGTAGAGCTCGGCCACGTTTTCGGCGGTGACGCCCATGTGGATTGCGTTGAACGGATCGGTCAGCGCACCCGTCATCATGTCGGTGAAGCTGGTGTCGCCCATGCGCGTGCCCCAGCGCAGCGCACCCGTCGCGTGCGGCGAACGGCTCATGTTCTCGGCGCCGCCGGCCACGGCGATATCGCAGTCGCCCAGCAGTACCGCCTGGGCGGCCGAGATCACGGCCTGCAGTCCGGAACCGCACAGGCGGTTGAGCGTTAGCGCCGGTACGTGTTCGCCGATGCCGGCCTCGATCGCTGCCACGCGCGACAGGTACATGTCGCGCGGCTCGGTGTGGATCACGTTGCCGAAAACGACCTGGCCGACATCGTCGCCGGTCACGCCGGCGCGGCTGAGCGCTTCGCGGGTGACCCGGGCCGCCAGTTCGGTGGGAGGGATGTCCTTCAGGCTGCCGCCGAAGGATCCGATGGCGGTGCGCACGCCGCTGACGATGACTACTTCACGTTCCATGATGACTCCAGTGGTGGTGATGGACCGGCGCTGTGGCGCCGGGTCCGGATGATTCAGGGGGTGGATTTGAGAGTCTTGGGGCTGCTTTCCAGCAGCCGCTGGCGGCCTGCCGTGCGCAGGTGCGCGAGCGCGGCGGCGCGCAGCGCGCCATCCGGATCGGCATCGCCGGCACGGATGCGGCGGGCCAGCTGGCGGTTCAGCGACAGCAGCATGGTGCGCATCGCCGCGCCGCTCATCGATATCCCGCTGAGGGGTGTGCCGCCGTCCTGCGCGGCGTCGTCGCCGCTGCCCAGCATGTCGCGCAGGGCCTGCAGCTCTGCGCGTTCCGGGGCGTCGCCATGATCGAGCTGGCGCATGGCGATCGACATCGCGTTGGCAATCATCAGCGCGCCGTGGCGCTTGTGTTCGGGGAGCGCCGCCAGCAGGTCTTGCCGCAGCAGCGTGGTGGCGGCCTGCAGCAGGGCCGCGCCGTTCGGGTCTTCGCGCATCAGTCGTCCTCCGTCATGTTCATGATTTCCCATTCCAGCTCCGGCACGATGTGGCCGGTCAGCGCCAGCAGCAACGAGTTCTCTTCGCCGGAAACGTGGCGTTCGGCCTGCTGGATCGCAATGACCGCCCAGTTCACGTGCGCCATTACTTCCCAGTAGCGCACCTGGTCGCGGGCGATCGCGGTGCCGCTGACCGTCTCATAGCCGCGATAGAAGTCCTCGCGCGCACCGATCCCGCCGGCTTCCTTGTCCACGGCGCCGAAGCGCCAGCACCTGGCGCAGAACCAGCCGAGGTCTTCCAGCGGATCGCTCCAGCCGGCAAATTCCCAGTCCAGGATGCCGGTCAGCCCGGTCGCGTCGACCATGTAGTTACCCGTGCGGAAATCGCGGTGGCACAATGCCAGCATGCCTGCCGGCGGCGCATGCCGCTCCAGCCAGCGCAGGCCCCATTCCAGCGCCGGGTAGGGCACGCGGTGCCCGTCCAGCCAGGCGCGGAACTTGGCTACCAGGTGCCGTGCCGGGGTGGCGTCATAGCGCGGCAGGAAGTCCAGCGCGCCCTGCGGCGGACGCACGCTGTGGATGCGCGCCAGTTCCATGCCGAGGCGTTCGGCCAGCCCCTCGGTACCGGGGCCGCCCTTGACCAGCAGATGGCCGCCGGCCACGCCACCGACGCGGCGCATGACGAAGAACTGGCGGCCGATGACTTCCTTGTCCTCGCACAGCCAGAGCGGCTCGGGCACGGTGACGCCAGCCGCTATGACGGTCTTGAGCAGGGCGAATTCCTCGGCCCGCGAGTGGCTCAGCGACACGCCCGACGGTGCGTCGGTGCGCACCACCACGTCGAGTTCGCCGTCGAACGGGCCGCCGGCGATGGCCAGCCGCACCAGCCAGTTTTCCTGGATGGCGCCACCCGACAGCAGCGTCGCCTCGTGTATCGCGACACTGCCGGCGCCACTGGCGCGGGCCACGAATTTTTCTATTCCTTCACGCATGGGCGCGAGCATGGCATCTCCTAGAGGGAACTGGTGAGGTGGGCGCCGTCGACGGCCAGCACGGCGCCGCTCATGTGGCGCCCGGCATCGCTGGCAAGCAGCAGCAGCGGACCGCTGAGATCGTCGAGCTGGCCGAAGCGGCGGCTCGGCACGCGGGCGCGCAGACGTTCGCCTGCTTCGCTGGCGAGGAACTCGCGGTTCAGGTCGGTAACGATATAGCCGGGCAACAGGGCGTTGGCGCGGATGCCGTGGCGTGCCAGTTCCAGCGCCAGCGCCTGGGTCGCCTGTACCACGCCGGCCTTGGAAATGGCATACGGCGCCACGCCGCCGGCCACGCGCTTGCCCAGGATCGACGCGACATTGACGATGCTGCCGCCCTTGCCCGCGGCCAGCATGCGGCGCGCGCTTTCCTGGGCAACCAGCCAGCCGCCCTTCAGGTTGGTATCCATCACGCTGTCCCAGTCTTCCTCGGTCTGCTGGAGCAGCGGTCTGGTGATGGTCACGCCGGCGTTGTTGACGATCACGTCCGGGCAACCCAGGTTCGTCGCAAGCTGATCGAACGCTGCCTTGATGGAAGCGGCGTCCGTCACGTCCATGTCGACGGCCGCCACGCGGCCGCCGAGCGCCTCGATCTCGCCGGCCAGTTCGCGCAGCTTGCCGGCACGGCGCGCGGCGATCGCCACGGCGGCGCCGGCGCGCGCCAGCAGCAGCGCGAAATGCCGCCCCAGGCCACTGGAAGCGCCGGTCACCAGCGCCACCTTGCCATCGAGGCGGAACATGGCTTCCACGGGCGCGCTCATGCCTTGGGGGCCCGGAATGGGCGCAGGATGTTCTTGGCGATGCTCCAGCGGTGCACCTCGGACGGGCCGTCGTAGATGCGGAAGGCGCGCGCGTCGGCGAAGATGCGCGCGACGATCGTCTCGTGCGTGACGCCCTGGCCGCCCAGCACCTGGACGCTGCGGTCGATCACGCGCCAGATCGCTTCCGACGAGATCACTTTCGCGATGCTCGATTCGTGCTTGCCCAGGTGGCCCTGGTCCAGCACCCACGCGCAATGCCAGATCGACAGGCGCGTGATATGCAGGTCCATCTCGTTGTCGGCCAGTTGGAAGCCCACGCCTTCGTGCTGGCCGAGTGTCTTGCCGAACGCCTGGCGCTCGGCGGCATAACGGGTGGCCACGTCATGGGCGCGGCGTGCCTGGCCGAGCCAGCGCATGCAGTGGGTCAGGCGGGCCGGCGACAGGCGCACCTGTGCATAGCGGAAACCTTCGCCGGCGGCGCCCAGGATGTCGGCGGCTGGTACCCGCAGGTTGTCGAAGCGCACCACACCATGGCCGCCGGCGAAGCACGAGTCGAGCGAATCCATCAGGCGTTCGACGACAATGCCGGGCTGGTCCATGTCGGCCAGGAACATGGTGGCGGTGCCGTCCTCCAGCTTGGCCATGATGATCGCGAACGCGGCGCCTTCGGCCCCCGTGATGAACCACTTGACCCCGCTGATCAGGTAATCGTCGCCATCGCGCACCGCGGTGGTCTGCAGCATCGACGGATCGGCGCCGGCACCGGGCGCCGGTTCGGTCATGCAGAAGCAGGAACGGATTTCGCCGGCCGCCAGCGGCCGCAGCCAGCGTTCCTTCTGGTCCGGCGTGGCCACTTCTTCCAGCAGGTGCATGTTGCCCTCGTCCGGCGCATGGATGTTCAGCGCGACCGGGCCCAGCGGCGAATAGCCGGCTTCCTCGAACAGGATGGCCTTGGCGCGGTGGTCCAGGCCCAGGCCGCCCATTTCCTTCGAGACGTGGCTCGACAGCAGGCCGGCGGCGCGGCCCAGGGCGACCAGTTCGCGGCGCAATGCCTCGGTGGGACCGTGCGGCTTGCAGCGCGGATCGGATTCGTAGGGAATGACGTGCTCGGCAATGAA
>DASVVD010000444.1:0-6215 GCA_036386715.1 Pseudoduganella sp. | reverse complement strand
CCTTGCCGCCGCGGCCGCGCTCCTTCAGCCAGCTGACGAAATCGATCACGTTCTGCCATTTGCCCTGGGCGGCGCGCTCCTCGAGCGTGTCGTACAGGTAATGCTCGTAGTGGATCGCTTCCATCATGTCGTCCAGCACCTGCGCGGCATTGTCGCCGCTGCCGGCCTGGCCGGGCCGGCTGGCGCGCGCTTCGAGATCGTTGATGAAATTGCAGAAGTCGCGCAGCGGCTGCAGCTGCCGGTCCGTCAGCTTGGCTTCGATGCCGCCCTTGAACACGGCCTCGAACAGCGAGCATTGCCACTGCCCCGAGAAGGCGCCCAGCACTTCCAGCGTGGACTGGCCGATGCCGCGGCGCGGCGTGGTCACGGCGCGGATGAAAGCGGGATCGTCATCCTGGTTCGCCAGCAGGCGCAGGTAGGCGATGATGTCCTTGATCTCGGCCTTGTCGAAGAAACTCTGGCCACCCGAGATCGTGTACGGGATGCGCTGGTTGCGCAATGACTGCTCGATGATGCGGGCCTGGTGGTTGCCGCGGTACAGGATCGCGTAATCCGACCATTTGTTCTTGCGCTCGAAATGGTCGGCCGAGATCATGATCGCCACCTGGTCGGCCTCCTGCTCCTCGGTCGGCATGGCGTGCACCTTGATCGGCTCGCCCAGGCCGTGCTCGGACCACAGCGACTTTTCAAACAGCTTGGGGTTGTTCGAGATGACCGCATTGGCCGCCTGCAGGATGCGCGTGGTGGAGCGGTAGTTCTGCTCCAGCTTGATCAGCCGCAGGTCCGGGAAATCGACCTGCAGGTTGGACAGGTTTTCGATGGTGGCGCCGCGCCATGCATAGATCGCCTGGTCGTCGTCGCCCACCGCGGTGAACATCGGCTTCTTGCCGATGCCGGTGACCAGCAGCTTGAGCAGCTCGTACTGGCAGGTATTGGTATCCTGGTATTCATCGACCAGCAGGTAGCGCAGGCGGCGCTGCCATTTGTCGCGCACCGGCCCGTTGTCGCGGAACAGTTCCACCGGCAGGCGGATCAGGTCGTCGAAGTCGACCGCCTGGTAGGCCGACAGCGTGCCCACGTAGCTGGCGAAGATGCGCGCCGACTGCGCCTCGTCCTCGTCCTTGGCGTTGCGCAGCGCGATTTCGGGGAGCACCAGGCCGTTCTTCCACAGCGAGATGTCGTTCTGGATGCGGCGGATCAGGTTCTTGTCGGTGGTGAGCGCCAGGTCCTGTACCAGCGAATAGCAATCGTCGCTGTCCATGATGGAGAAGCGGTCCTTGAGGCCCAGGTGGTTGGCCTCCTGCCGCAGGATCTTCACGCCGAGCGAGTGGAAGGTGGAGATCGTGATCTGCTTGGCCTGGCGCGGCTGTTTCAGCAGCTTGGCCACCCGCTCCTGCATCTCGAGCGCGGCCTTGTTGGTGAACGTGAGCGCGGCGATGGTACGGGGATCGTAGCCGCGCTCCTCGATCATGTAGGTGATTTTCTGCGTGATGACGCGCGTCTTGCCCGAGCCGGCACCGGCCAGCACGAGGGCAGGACCGTCGAGATACAGCACGGCTTCGCTTTGCGGCCCGTTGAGGCCGAATCGGGGGGCGTTGGACATGGTAGACAATCAGGAAAAAAGCGCGGTTGAAGCAGGCACAGCGGGCCGCGCAGTCAGCTACGCAGTCATACATTGTACTGCCTCGGCCATTGATATTTCCGGCGCGGGGGGAATATAGTGGCATTCGGCTCACGACTTTTTCGCCTACCTATGAAATTCGAACACTTGATAGAAATCAACGATCCGCTGAATCCGCTGATCGATACGCTGACCCACGAGCAGGTGTGGCGCGGCCTCGTGCTGCGCGCCGAGTCGCCCAAGCTGTTCGTGCCGCACCTGGACGAGGTGCGCATCGGCGAACGCACCGACACGGGGTTCAAGCGCACGCAGCGCTATGGCGAACTGGTGATCGAGGATACCGTGGTGCTGGAATACCCCCACGTCATCCGCTACGAGGTGGCCGCGCAGGGCGAGATCAGCAAGTCGAGCCTGACGATGACGATCGAAACGCATGGCACCGACCACCTGTTCGTGCGCTTCGAGTATGAGGATGCCCACAATGCCCGGGAAGACGCTGAAAACGCGATGTACGACGATTTCCGCCGCTCGGCCTACAAGGAGTCCGATATCGACACGATCCGCGTGCTGCGCGAGCTGGCCGAGGACGGCCGGCTGGATGCGACGCTGAACTGAACGCGGCTCGGAGTGAGCCGAAGCGGACCCGGACCGCACTTGCTGCAGGTTGCCGCGCTGCCGAACCAGGCACGTTTCAGGGCAGTGCCGCCCTGCCCCACACCTGGTCCATCCGGATCCGGGTACCGATCCGGTCGGCGTGCAGCACGTCGCGGATCGCCGACAGGTTGCCGCGCGTGTCGCGTTGCAGGTGCACCTCGAGCGGTGCGCCGCGCGGGCCGATGAACGACTGCACGTGGGGCGTCGTCGAGTTCAGGCCCTTGCGGGATACCACGCCGATCTCACCGTTGAGCAGCCGCACGAAAGTGCCGACGGGGTAGATCCCCAGTTCGCGGATCAGCACGGCGCCCAGTTGCGCATCCACCGTGTGCCGTGCATCGAGCAGGATGTCGCGCAGCGCTGCGTTCGGCAGCATGGCCTTGTGGAACGGCCGGTCCGACACCCGGGCACAGTAGCGGTCGGCCAGCGCGATCAGCTTGGCCGGCAACGGGATGGCATCGCCTTTCAGCGCGCGCGGGTAACCGCTGCCGTCCTCGTTTTCGTGGTGACACAGCACGCAGTCGAGCCATACCGGATCGGCGATGCCGGCCTGCCGCAGCAGTGCCATGCTGCGTACCGGGTGGTCGCGGACCAGCGTCTTTTCCTCGTCCGACAGGCTGGCGTGATGGTCCTGCAGGCGCAGCATTGCCACGTTCATCGTCAGCGCGGCCAGCGTCATCGACAGGGTTTCGGCGGCCGGGCGCTTGACCGCGCGGGCCAGGATCTGCGCCACCACGGCCGTGTCGATGCAGTGCCGCACCGCGTAGGGGGCAGCGCGCTGGTTGTGCAGGATGCAGGCGGTCGCGACCTCCTGGCTGTTCTCCACGGCTTGTGCGACCAGCAGTGCCACCTGTTCCAGTTCGGTCTGCACCCCGCCACCACCGGCGGCGATCCGGTGCAGCAGCGGCTCCAGCTCGGCTACCGCATGGTTCAGCAGCCGCAGTACCGAGGGCGGCCCGGCGCTGACGGCCGTTGCGCCGACCAGCACCGCCTCGTTGACGAAGCCGCGCGCGGCGATGTTCTCGGCCTGCGCATCGGACGACGGCAGGAATCCCTTGCGGGCGAGTAGCACGCCATTTTCGCCAAAGACGTCCCAGGCAAGCATTTCGCCAGCGTGAATATCGCCGCTGCTTAATCGTCGTATCGTCATAATGCCCCCAGATATTGCCCATGGGTATTAATTTAAGGGGCATCCCCTCCTATACTTTTGCTTTAAATCAATATTTTATGGCAACAAAATGGTATGCCCGCACGACGTTTGGGCCACATCAAAGGCGCTGTTCGCGTAAGGTAGGGGAACTTCCACAGAACAACGCTGTCTGATCTCCTGTTGAGATACTTCATGACTATCAGGAGGCCATGATGGGCACGGCGAATTTTCAAATGTTGTTCAAGGCGCTGGCAGAAAGTCAGCTTTCAGACAATGAAGTGGCCTGTTTGCAGGGCGTTCTCGCATCAGTCGTCCAGCCGGGGCACTGCTTCGCCCTGATCGAGGAAGCGGCCAGCAAAAGAATATGTCCGCACTGTGCCGGCAGCCGTTGCCACCGTTGTGGCCAGGCCAACGGCCTGCAGCGTTATCGCTGCCTCGGCTGCGGGCGCAGTTTCAACGCGTTGACCGGCACGCCGCTGGCCCGCCTGCGGCTGCGCGAGAAATGGCTGCCGTATCTGCAATGCCTGATTGGTTCCGACACGGTGCGCACGGCGGCCAGGCGGGTGGCGGTGGCGAAATCGACCAGCTTCCGGTGGCGCCACCGCTTCCTTGCCGCGGTGCGCCGGGCGCCGCTCCCCAGACTGTCGGGCATTGTCGAAGCCGATGAAGGAGGAGTGCTCGCTTGCAGGCGAGCACCGCTACGCAGGCGACGAGCCGCGCTCGTCGAAACCCCTGCTTCGCCCTATCATCTTGCATCGTAAAAGGGCTCGCGCAACCTGGATCGTCCCGCCCGCAAGCGCGGCGGCAAGGCGGCGCGGCGCGGTATCAGCCGGGAGTTCGATTGCATCCTGGTAGCCCGCGACCGCACCCGCAACACCTGTGCATTCGTGACCGGCCGTGGGCCAGTCACGGCGGCGCAGTTGATAAAGCACTTGCTGCCAGTGCTGGCGCGTGACGCGCTGCTGGTCAGCGATGCTGCCAGGGCTTACCAGGCATTTGCAAAGCGCACCGGCATTAGCCACGAGTTCGTGAACGTGCAGGCCGGCATGCGGGCCCGCGGCGCCAAGCATATCCAGGGAGTCAATGGATGGCATAGCCGTTTCAAGACCTGGCTGCGGCGTTTCAATGGCGTTGCCAGCCGCTACCTGCACCACTACACCGGTTGGCAGCAAGTGCTCGATGCAGCCATATTGACGACACCAGGCAGTGGCTCCGTGTGGCGATTGCCGGGCGATAGCAGCGCTGGGCAAGACAGCAATCGCAGAATAAAGTTCCATGCCAGGAAGTAATACCTAGCTTACGCGAACAGCGCTATTGCAATTGACTTGCAATAGAGGGCGGCCAGCGTCTACAATGCGTGACGTTTTGGAAAGGTCACGCATGCACCATGAATTCGAAGCTGTGCTTCCCGGTCTCACGCTGGCCCTCGTGATGGGCCTGCGCCACGGCCTGGCGCCGGACCACCTGGCGGCCATCGATGGCCTGACGGTACGCGCCGCGGCCACGCGCCCGCGCCAGGCCCGCTGGATGGGCGCGATGTTCGCCGCTGGCCACGCCGCCGCGATGCTGCTGATCGTGCTGGCGGCGTCGCTGACGTCGGCCTGGGTCACGCCCTACCAGGCGCTGGTCCACTGGATCGAGCTGGCGCCGCCCTTGTTCCTGCTCGCGCTCGCGGCAATGAATGCGCGGCAGCTGCTGCGCGCGCCTGCCGCCTTGCCAGTCACTGCATCGGTCACTGCATCGGTCACCGTATCGGCCACAATTCCCGGCACGGCAGCAGGCTGCGCCCATGGTGGGGCGGCCCGCTGGCTGCCCCGCACCGTCACGCTGCGCTCCGCCGCCATGGTCGGCGCGCTGTTCGCACTGGGTTTCGAAAGCGCTATCCAGGCCATAGCCTGGGGTTACGCTGCCACCGCGGCCGGTTCGCTGGGAGGCGCCTTGCTGGTTGCCGCCGTGTTCACCGGCGGCATGGCCATTACCGACAGTGTCGACGGCTGGATCGCCGCGCGCATGCTCACCGCCGGATCGCCGGCGCGCATGGCGGCATTCCGGCGCCGGCTCGGCTGGCCCATCGTGGCGCTGTGCGTCGCCAGTGCCGGGGTGATGCTGCTCGGGCGCTGGCTGCCGCACGGCGGTCCGGGCGAGGACATCAGCCAGGCCATCGGCGCGGCCATCGTGGTCGCGACCATCGCCGCCTATGCGCTGGCATTGCGCGCCGCGGCACGCGATGCGCAGGCTGGACCGGGGCTCGCCGGGCAGGGCTGACACGCGCGCGGCGCCACGGTCCGGATGCAGCCGCGACATTCCCGCAGTTTGCATGCTAATGATATTGACAGATCATTATACTTTAACAATCCCACCATCAAAGGACGGTTCCCCATGTACGACAAACGCACTCCGCTCGCGCTGGCCATCGCGCTGGCTTTCGGCTCCACGTTCAGTGCCCATGCCCAGAGTACCGACGAGCGGCATGGCGGCGATCCGGACAGTATTCCCACCGTGCTGGTCTCGGCCAGCGCGCTGGGTGTGCTGTCGGACGATATGATTACGCCGGCCACCACGCTGTCCGGCGCGGAGCTGGTGCGGGTGCGTGGATCGACGCTGGGCGAAACGCTGGGCCGGCTGCCGGGCATCACGTCCAGCCACTTCGGCGCAGGGGCGAGCCGGCCTGTGATCCGCGGCATGGACGGCCCGCGCGTGAAGATCCTGGCCGATGGCGCCGAGGTGCAGGACGCCTCGACGATCAGTCCGGACCACGCGGTGGCCTTCGAGCCGCTGCTGGCCGAGCGC
>DASVVD010000443.1:0-6659 GCA_036386715.1 Pseudoduganella sp. | reverse complement strand
CCCTGAAGGCGTTGGGAATTTCTGCCAAGGATGCCGCTGGCAACTTGCGGGATCCTGCCGAGGTCTTCATCGATATCTCGAAAAATCTTCAGGACTACGAGGATGGGGCGGCGAAGGCCGCACTCGTGACCGATGCACTGGGTAAGTCCGGTACCGATCTGATGCCGTTCCTGAACGATGCAGCAGGCAGTATCGATAATTTCAAGGCGCGCACCCAAGAGGCGGTCGACCAGGCCGCGCGGTTCCAGGACCAGACCGGCGAGCTGCGCGGACGGATGCGCGGCCTGGCGACTGACATCACCACCGGTACCTTGCCTGCAGTGAACGACCTGCTCGGGGCGTTCATCGACACCGCCAAGGGCGCCGATGGCCTGCTCGAGAAAGATGTATCCAGCTGGGCTGACGACCTGGGTCTCGGGCTTGCACGAGTGGTCGACGTGGCCATCCTGATCCCCCGGCTGCTATCAGCCGTGGCCGGATCCTTCAAGGCGGTCGCGGCCGATGTTCAGTTCGCACACACTTTGATGGAATATGCCAACCCCGTCGGCGTTATCAAGGCACGCCTGAATGGCACCACCGCAACGGCCGAGATCGAAAAGGCGCTCGCTGCGCGAAATAAGACGGTGGAGGAGTCCAACCAGAAGCTGGCCGATCTTTGGAACAAACCCGCGAACGAGATGGAGCAGGCTTTCCTGAAGAGGTTGGCTGCGCGGGGAGCGAAAAAGGACGAAGCACCGGAACCGGAGAAGAAGCCGCTGAGCTACCAGACCGGTAACGAAAAGTCCGAAAAGGATAAAGAACGCAGCGACTATGAGGCGCTGAACAAGGCGGTGCAGGATCGTCTCGCGCTGCTGCAGGCGGAGATCAGCGCCGGCCGGCAGTTGAGCGATGCCGAAAAGGAGATCGCGAAGATTCAGCGCGGCCGTGCCGAGGGGACGGTGCACCTGACCGACGTCGAGGCCGAGGGCTTGATCGGCCAGCTGGAGATTGTCGACACGCTGCAGAAATCGGCCGCCGCGAGCGTTCAGGTGCAAAAGCTGTATGACGACTTGGCGAAGTCCAGTCGCGACAAGATCGCGGCAGCCGTAGCCGAGGCAGAGTCGAACGAGCGCCTGATCGATACGGTGGGGCGCAGCAAGGCCGAGATCGAGGCGCTGACGCTTGCGCGGCTCGAGGAGCAGTATGCCCAGCGGGGATCTGCCGGTTTGACGCTGGACGAGATCGAAAACCTGGAGCTCTTGATTGTTGCAAAGAAGCGTAGCGCGGTGGCACTCGCGGAGGTCGAGGATCTGGAGGCGCAGCGCGATCTGTGGAAGTCGATCGACGACACCGCGCACCAGACTTTTACTTCAATCACTGACGGCGGCAAGGGCGCCGCCCAGCGCGTCAAGGACGCGTTCAAGAACACCTTCTTCGATTGGCTGTACCAGCTCACGCTCAAGAAGTGGATCGTAAATGTTGGCGCATCGCTGACAGGCACGACTACGGCCGGCGTTGCCGGCGCGGCGACGGGCAGTGGCGGTGCAGGTTCCGCTATCGGCTCGGGCCTCGGCTCCGCAGTCGGCGGCTTGTTCGGTGCTGGCGGCCTGTCCGGCTCGCTGATGGCGGGCGCCGGCTGGATGACTGGCGCGACCACATTCGGCGGCGCGCTGGGCGCAGGCGCTTCCCTGATGGGCACTGGCACGCTGGCCGGCATGGCGTCGGGCCTGGGCGTGATGGCCGGCGCACTCGGCCCGATCGCGCTGGGCGTGGCGGGCGTCATGGCACTGGTCAAGAAGTGGGACGACAGCGGCACCATCCACACGGGCGGCGCTGCGAGCGCTTCGGCGGCCGGCGTGTCGAACGTCAGCGCTTCGACGCTCAATTTCCAGCGCATCAACACGGCCGACGCGACCAATCAGATGACCGCGCAGCTGGCGACCAGCATTGTTGGCATCCTGGACAGCACGGCGTCGGCGTTCGGCAAAACCGCCGGCTACACCGCGGCCACGGCTTTTGCCGACGACACGAGCAAGGATGGCGCATGGGGCGCGCTGGTCATCAAGAGCTTGGACAAAACGCTGGTGAACTGGCAGGACACGCGGACGTCGCGCTGGGCGCCAAAGGAGTTTGCAGACGGCGACACCGGCCAGGCGCAATACCTGGCCGCGCTGGGCACTTCGGTACGCTCGGCGCTCGATAGCATCGGTCTGCCGGGCTGGGCAACGTCCATGCTAAACGCTCTGGGCAACGCGCCATCGCTGGAGCAGCTGGCATCGACCATCGACGCGATCAACGCCACTCAGGCCGCCCTGGTCACAATGGGGCAGCGCCTAGTCGGGTTCTCCAGTATGAGCGATTCTGCCGTCTCGGCGCTGATCGCGACAAGTGGCGGCATCAATGGCCTGGCGACCAATGCCAGCAGCTACTACGACGCGTTCTATAGCGAAGGCGAGAAGTTCGCATCGGTGAGCACGCAGATCGCGCAGGCGCTGCACCAGGTAGGCATTCAGATGCCGGCCACGCGTGAGGAGTTCCGCGCGCAGGTTGAAGCACAAATGCGGCTGGGCGAATCCGGCGCGTCTGCCGTGGCGGCGTTGCTGGGAGTGTCCGGCGCGTTCGCGCAAATCGTGCCGGTGACTGAAGGGGCAGCCGCGGCGGTGGAAGACCTTTCGGCGCAGCAGCGCATTGCCACCGAGCGCCGAGCGCTGGAGATTCAGCTGATGGAATTGAGCGGCGATGCCGCGGGCGCCCTGGCTGCTACCCGCTTCGATGAACTGGCGGCACTCGATCCGATGAATCGCGCGCTGCAGGAGCTGATCTACGCGCGCCAGGATGAGCAGGCGGCAGCCGAAAAAATGGGTGACATCGTGGCTGATGCGCGCTCCGCACTCACGAGTGCTTACGAAGCTGAGCAAGATGCAATCAACGCTACGATCGACCGCGTGGGCGCCTACGGATCATCGCTCAAGAAATTCCGAGACGGCCTGCTGCTGGGTAGTCTGTCGCCGCTGACGTCGGGCCAGAAATACCTGGAGGCGAAGGGGCAGTTCGAGCGCATCGTTGCCCTGGCAAATGGTGGTGATGAAACGGCGCAGGGCAACTTGGAGGCAGTATCGAGCGCGTTCCTCGAGGCTTCGAAAGCCGCCAACGCATCGGACTCGCAGTACCAGGCCGATTTCCTCCGTGTGCAGCAGGCCACTGCCGATGCGCTGACGTGGACTCAGCAGCAGGTTGATGTGGCCAAGGCCAGCCTGACGGCGCTTAACCAGCAGGTCGCAGGCCTGATCGATGTGAAGACGGAAGTCCGAACGGTCGCCGAGGCGATCCGTGCCCTGTCGGCGCTTCTTGGGAAAGACGGCCAGGCGCAGGTGGCCGACAACCAGAGCGCAGCGCTGGAATCGCTGTATCAGAGCATTCTGGGGCGTGCCTCGGATGCCGATGGCAAGGCGTATTGGACGGAGGCCCTGAAGGCCGGGCATTCCATGGCGCAGATCGCGGAGCAATTCCGCAGCAGCACCGAGTACCAGGCCGGCGCGAAAATCGATGCGCTGTACAAAACCTTACTGGGCCGGGATGCGGATGCGGAAGGCAGGGCATTCTGGATCGAGGCGGCGAAGGCGGGCGCTACGATCAGCCAGATCGCCGATGAGTTCCGCAACAGCATCGAGTACCAAGCGCAGTCGATGGTCGGCAGTAACCAGGCTGCCGCCATAGAGAAGCTGTATCAGGGCCTGCTGGGCCGGTCGTCCGATGCGGACGGCATGGCCTACTGGACGGAGCGTCTGGACACGGGCACGTCGATTGCGCAGGTCATCAAGGAATTCCGTACCAGTGCGGAATTCCAGCAATCGCAGGTGCCGTTCGCTGCGCCGGTTGTGTCGGCGGCGCCGATCGACTACCGGGGGTTCGGCACAACGGGGATGACCGCCCTGGTCGAGGAAGTAAAACGCCTGCGCACCGAACGGGACGAGACGCGATCGGAGGTAGCGCAGCTGCGCGCCGATATGAAAGAGCACGTCGGCCAGCTGATCAAATCCAACTACGACGCCAACAACCGGGCGGCGCAGGCCGTCGCGGACGGCTCGCGCGAGACCGCGCGCACGGCTGCTTATCAAACAAGAACGAAAGCTACCCTGGAATGACAGAAGAAGATTTCAATGTGTGGCTGCAGGCCGACGACGCCCTGCCGCTGGTGCTCGTCGAGGCCAGCGTGCAGGTGGCGGGCGTCGAGACCATCCGCTATCTGGCGAACGGGATTTATATCACTGGTCCGGCTGACGTGCCCGCCAATACCGCGTACGAGCCGATCATCAGCGCGCCGCCACAGATTGTCGAGCGCTTGTCGACGGACGGGCAGGGCAGCCTGTCTGCCGGCGACATTGAGCTCGATAACACCGAAGGCGAGCGGGATGGCTGGTTGATGGACGTATGGCGCAACCGGCCGCTGCGTGCGTGGATTGGCGATGTGCGCTGGCCGCGCGCTGACTTCAGGCTGATCTTCGACGGCATTACCGCCGATATCGACAGTAGCGATCGCAGCAAGCTGAACCTGAAGCTGCGCGACAAGCTGCAGCGCCTGAATACGGCACTGACGGAGGCGAAGCTTGCCGGTGCCACTGAAAACAAGGATGCGCTGCTGCCAGTCCTGGTAGGCGAATGCCACAACGTGGCGCCGCTCTTGGCCGATCCGGTAACGCAGAAATACCAGCTGCACGCCGGCGCGATCGAACGGATTATCGAGGTGCGTGACAACGGCAAGCCGGTGCCGTTCGTCGGCGACCTGGCCGCCGGCAAGTTCACCCTGCAGGCCCAGCCTGCCGGCACGGTGACGGTCAGTGCGCAGGGCGATCGGGCCGCGACCGTGTATCGCAATACCGTCGCGAAGCTGATCGAGCGCTTGGCCACTGGCTACGGCAAGGCGGCTGACCGCTTTAGTGCCGGCGATATCGACGCGGTGAATTTTGCAGCATTCGACGCCGCGCATCCCCAGCCGGTAGGCTACTACGCGACCGATCGCGAGAACGTGCTGGCCGTGTGCCAGTACCTGGCCTCGAGCATTGGTGCCCAGCTGGTGCCATCGCGCGCCGGGCTGTTGCGCCTGATCGCGTTGCAGATACCGGCGCCAGGCATGCCGATCGAGATCAACGAGTCGCATATGGTGGCCGGCTCGCTCCGGCCCGCCGAGCGGCTTGATGTCCTGGCTGCGGTGAAGGTGGGGTTCTGCAAGTGCTGGAGCGTGCAGGCCGACCTGGTTACCAGCATTCCGACCGAGCATAAGGATTTATACGCGACCGAGTGGTTGACCGAGACCGTGACGGATGCGGCCACGCTCGACCGCTACCGGCTGACCGCCGAGCCGGAGCAGCGTGATACCGCGCTGCTGCGCCGTGTGGACGCACGAGCCGAGGCGCAGCGCGAGCTGGATCTGCGCAAGGTGCAGCGCACCGTGTACGAATTCGAAGCCACGGCGGAATTGCTGATGGCCGAGCTGGGCGCCGCGGTGAGGCTCGTTTCGTCGCGCTATGGCATGGCCGCCGGCGTGCCCGGCATGGTGGTTTCCGTGGCGCCGAACTGGCTCACGCGCCGCAATAAAATCGAGGTGCTGGTATGAGTGAAATTGTCAATGACCGCGATGTGCTGCTGCAGGCGGCACCGGTGCGCGATGCTGGATCGGCAGCCGCCCCAGCGTTCTTCCTCGTCGCGACGCCGTCCCTGTTCCTAGTCGATGCCGGCGGCCTGCCGTCGCAGCCCACGATCACGATTGCTGCGCAGCTGGTCAACATCGAGGGGATCGTCACATGGGAAGTAACCGGGGCTCATGGCCTGACGGTGGCCAATGATACGAGGTCGGCCATGCTGACCTATGACGACGTGACGGCCGACGAGGTGCATGTACAAGCCGCCGTGACATACAGGGGCGTGACGCGCTACGCCAGCGCGTTTATTCTCAAGGTGGCGCAGGGCCAGCCGGGTGCCAAGAGCGCGCAAGTCTATGCGTACAAGCGCGCCGCGGTGCTGCCAACCGATGATCCTGGTGATGTGATCTATACGTTCGCGGCCAAGGCGATCACCACGCCGGCCAGCAATGCCCTGGCGAACGGCTGGAGCAAGACCATTCCCGAAGGCGCTGGCCCGCTGTATGTGCGCGTTGGTACCGCTTACGGATCGTCCGATACCGATGCCATCGCGTCAGCCGAGTGGGCGGCGGCGGCCAAGCTGGCACAGGATGGCCTGGCCGGGCTCAACTCGGCCACGGTTACGATTTACCAGCGCAGCGGCAGCGCCACGGCGCCGGCACTGCCTACGGTCTCGACCACGTACACGTTTGCCACAGGCGTACTGACCGGCCTCAATAATGGCTGGTCAACGGTGCTGCCTGCCAGTGGCGGCGCATACCTGCACGCTTCGACAGCGACGGCGGCGGCCACAACGGCCACGGACGCGATTCCGGCGGCAGAGTGGGCGGCGGCGCGACTCATGGCGCAGGATGGTGCGCCCGGCAGCCCTGGGGTCGGTACGACGGGGCCACGCGGCACGGTCACGGTATCGGTCCCAGGCTACAGCGCATGGCCTGGCACTGTGTCAGCCGCCAACGCCGCCTTTGCGACAACTGGCTACGGCTCGCCGGTCAACCGCGACACCATGACGCTGTATAGCAGCACGTTCGGAGAGACGCG
>DASVVD010000442.1:0-11873 GCA_036386715.1 Pseudoduganella sp. | reverse complement strand
GCCGCCCCTGTGCCGGCCCCGGCTTCGGCCTGCTGTGCCCATGCCGGGCCGGACAGCATGGCGATCTGCGCCACCGCCATGGCGATCGCTGTCTTTGGTTGTCTTGTTATCCGCGGCGTTGTTGCATGCTGTTTTTCGGCCCACATGTGCGTCTCCCATTGTTGTCGTTGTCGGGGCGGCGCGCAATTTGTTCTTTATATATTAAAACCCGCCCACAACGGCATCATCTGGCGATTTGCAAACGTTTTCAATTATGGGAACGACCAAACAACATTATGAAATCAGCCATTGCCTGGCTGACTGCGGGCTGGCGGAGCCGTCCTGGCGGTGCGTCAGGCCGCCACGGCCAGCGGCAAGGTCACGGCAAACGCCGCGCCCTTGCCAAGGCCGTCACTCGAGCCTTCGATGGCGCCGCCGTGCGCGCACACCAGGCTGCGCGCCAGCGCCAGGCCGAGGCCAAGGCCGCCTTGCGAGCGGGCGATGCTCTGGTCGGCCTGGGTGAACACGTCGAACGCCCGTTCGAGGAATTCCGCGCTCATGCCCATGCCGCTGTCGCGCACCGTCACCACCGCGCTGGCGCCGGCCAGTGCCAGCGTGACATCGATGCGGCCGGCATCGGGCGTGTACTTGGCGGCGTTGTTGAGCAGGTTGGCAAGCACCTGCACCAGGCGCTTCTCGTCGCCATCGACCACCGCCGCCGTATCCGGCAGGCCGACGGCAAGGCGGTGGCCACGGCGCTCGACCAGCGGGCGCACCTGTTCGATCGCGGCGGCGATCACGGCGGCCATGTCGCAATGCCGTTTTTCAAGATGCACCAGGCCGCGCTTGACGCGTGACACGTCGAGCAGGTCATCGACCAGGCCGGCCATGTGGCGCACCTGCCGGCCGATCACCGCACCGGCCAGTGCGGCCTTGGCCTGGTCGCCGCCGGCCACCGCAAGTACCTGGGCGGCGGCGCCGATCGGCGCCAGCGGGTTGCGCAGCTCGTGGGCCAGCATCGCCAGGAACTCGTCCTTGCGCGTATCGGCCTCGCGCAGCGCTTCCTGGGCATTGCGGATATCGGTCACGTCCAGGCAGTTGCCCACCCACTGGACCGCCGTCTCGCCGGCCCGCACCGCGGCGCCGCGCGACAGCATGTGGCGGTACTCGCCGTCGTGCCGGCGCAGCCGGTAGCTGGCCACGTACGGATGGCCATGCGCGACGGCCGACTGCCACGCCGCGGCGGTTGCCGCCCGGTCGTGCGGATGCAGCGCATCCATCCAGCCGCTGCCCGCGTACTCTTCCGCCAGCTGGCCAGTGAATGCCGACCAGCTGGGATTCTCGCCCGGTTCCATGCGGTCGTCCCGCATGTGCCAGACCACGGCGGACATGGTCTCGACCAGCGTGCGGTAGCGCGCTTCCCCGGCCTGCAGCGTGCGGGCGATGCGGCCGCGCTCGATCGATTCCCAGCAGCGTTCGGCCACGGCTGCCAGCAGCGACACTTCGTCGGTGCGCCAGCGGCGCGGCGTGACCTGGTGCACGGCCATCGCGGCCACGAAGCGCCCGTCCTTGCGCACCGGCACGCAGATCACCGCGCCAATACCCATCAGCCGGTAGGCGTCCAGTACGCCGGTCGTGCGCGGATCCGTCTCGGCATCCTCGACCACCCAGGGTTCGCCCTGCCGCATCGCCCGCAGGCAGGCGCCGCCGAACTGGCCGAAGCGGTAGCGGCCGACCATGCTCGGCACGCCGGCGTTGTAGTCGCCGGTAAGGTTGAATGTGTCTTCGTCGGTCTCCACGTCGGCGAAGGCGCAGCGGTTGACGCGCAGGTGCCGCCCCATCAGCGCGGCCGCCGCCAGCGCGCTGTCGCGCGGGTCGTCGAGGTGGCGGAAGGTATCGTCGACCTGCTGCAGCAGCCGGTAGCGCGCATTGCGCCGTGCCCGCACCCGGGCGCCGTTGACCGTGGCCTGGATGCGCGCCACGAATGCTTCCGCCGTGCTCGCGTCCAGGTCGATCACGTCGTCGAATTCCACGCGGCCGTCGTCACAGGCGGACGACAGTGCCACCAGCGCGCAGTCCTGCAGGGCAGGGCGCACGCGCAGGCCGGCCAGCGCGCCGGGATCGGTGGCGGGCGCGCACAGGATCAGGCACACGCCGTGCCCCGAGGGGCGGGCAGCAAGGCTGGCCTCGCTGGCCGCGTGCACCGTGAATGGCAGCGTGCGCAGCCATGCATGTGCCCGCGGCGCGTGGCCGAGGATCAGGATATCGGTTTCGCTTGTTTCTGCTGTCATGTTGCCTGCTGTATGCAATCCAGCGGCCAGGCTGGCTGCCGGAGCATGCCCAGTATCGGCTGTCGCGCCGACACCTTCCGTACGGCCACGCACCCTGGCTGCGCCAGCAATGCGCCACTTGTGCCTAAAATGGCATCTTCGCCATTTTTTCAGACTGCACAAATGAACCCACCCCTGCACCTGTTCGCGCTGGCTGGCAGCGCGCCGTTCGGCCAGCGCGTGGCCCGGCACCTGGGCATGCCCCTGGCCGCCCACGATGAAAAGGAATTCGAGGATGGCGAATACGAGGTGTATGCCCCGGCCGCCGTGCGTGGCGGGCATGCCTGCGTGGTGCATGCGCTGGCGGGCGCGCCGGGGCAGGGCAGCGGCGAACGGCTGTGCCGGCTGCTGTTCTTCATCGGCGCGCTGCGCGACGCGGGCGCGGCCCGCATTACCGCCGTACTGCCCTACGTGGCGTTCGCGCGGCAGGATACCCGGCAGGCGGCCGGCGATCCGCTGACGCTGCGCTATATGGCAGCGCTGCTCGAAGCGGCCGGGGCGGACACGGTGCTGGCGCTGGACGTGCACAACCTGTCGGCATTCCAGAACGCCTTCCGCTGCCGCACCGAGCACCTCGATGGCAGCGCGCTGTTCGCCGCGCACTTTGCCGCCGTGGCAGGCGGGGACGAGGTCTGCGTGGTGGCGCCGGACGGCGGCGGCATCCGCCGTGCCGAAGGCTTCCGGCAGGCGCTGGCGCAGGCGCTGGGCCGGCCGGTGGCGCTTGCTTTCGTGGAAAAACACCGCCACGGCAGCGAACTGACGGGGGACCTGATGGCCGGCGACGTCGCCGGCAGGCTGGCGATCGTGTTCGACGACATCATCGGCACCGGCAGCACGATGGCGCGTGCGGTGCAGTCGTGCCGCGAGCGCGGCGCCGCGCGCGTGATGGCGGCGGCCACGCATGCCATCTTCGCCGGCGACGCGGCGGGCAAGCTGGCCCGCGCCGGGCTCGAAGCCGGTGTCGTGGCCGACACGGTGCACGACGGCAGCCGCGCGGGCGGGCAGTTCACGGTGCTCGACAGCAGCGTGCTGTTCGCCCAGGCGATCCGCTGCCTGCACGAGGGCGTGCCTTACGCACCGGTGCCCTTCACGGCGCCGCCGGACATGTTAGGATAATGCCAAGAACAACAACAGGAGTTCAAAGTGTCCACCCGCCCCTTCGTGCCCCCTGAACGATTCGACGACCCTGCCGCCGCGCTGGCCCGCGTGCGCGAAATCTACGACGGCAGCATCGCCCACCTGCGCGAGCACCTGCACCGTTTCGTGGAAGGCGAAACGCTGTCCCACGTGCGCGCCTGCTATCCGTACGTGCGCGTGCAGACGGAAACCTTCGCGCGCGCCGATTCGCGGCGCTCGTATGGTTTCGTCGAAGGCCCCGGCACCTATGAAACCACGCTGACCCGCCCCGACCTGTTCGCGCGCTACTACCACGAACAGTTCCGCCTGCTGCTGAAGAACCATGGCCAGCAGAACGTGCAGCTGGAAGTGGGCATGTCCTCGCAGCCGATCCCGATCCACTTCTCGTTCGCCGAGCACGACCATATCGAAGGCAGCATGAGCGCCGAGCGGCGCGCCATGATGCGCGACGTGTTCGACCTGCCGAACCTGGCGGCCATGGATGACGGCATCGCCAACGGCACCTGCGAGCCGGCGCCGGGTGAGGCGCTGCCGCTGTCGCTGTTCACCGGGCCGCGCGTCGACTATTCGCTGCAGCGGCTGCGCCATTACACGGGCACGTCGCCGGAACATTTCCAGAAATTCGTGCTGTTCACGAACTATCAGTTCTACATCGACGAATTCGTGCGCCTCGGCCACGCGATCATGAGCCGCGAACCGGCCAGCGCGGAAGATGGCTACATCGCCTTCGTCGAACCGGGCAACCTGGTCACGCGCCGCGTCGGCCACGAGACAATGCCCGGCGATGCCATGGGCGTGCCGCCGGTGCGGCTGCCGCAGATGCCGGGCTACCACCTGGTGCGCGCCGATGGCGGCGGCATCAGCATGGTCAACATCGGCGTCGGCCCCGCCAACGCCAAGACGATCACCGACCACGTCGCCGTGCTGCGCCCGCATGCCTGGCTGATGCTGGGCCACTGCGCCGGGCTGCGCAACACGCAGCAGCTGGGCGACTACGTGCTGGCGCACGGCTATGTGCGCGAAGACCACGTGCTCGACGAAGACCTGCCGCTGTGGGTGCCGATCCCCGCGCTGGCCGAGGTGCAGGTGGCGATCGAGGGCGCCGTGGCCGAGGTCACGCAGCTGACGGGCCTGGACCTGAAGCGCGTGCTGCGCACCGGCACGGTGGCCAGTACCGACAACCGCAACTGGGAGCTGCTGCCCCAGCGCACGCCCGAGCGGCGCTTCTCGCAAAGCCGCGCCGTGGCGCTCGACATGGAAAGCGCCACGATCGCGGCCAACGGTTTCCGCTTCCGCGTCCCGTACGGCACGCTGCTGTGCGTCAGCGACAAGCCGCTGCATGGCGAAATCAAGCTGCCCGGCATGGCCAACCAGTTCTACCGCGACCGGGTCGACCAGCACCTGCGCATCGGCATCCGCGCGCTGGAATTGCTGCGCGCGCTGGGCGTGGACCGGCTGCACAGCCGTAAACTCAGGAGTTTTGCCGAGGTGGCGTTCCAGTAAAGGGAGCAGTGATGATTCTCGAAGTACTTGCCCAGTCGTGCGGTGAAATCGCCATGGTCGCGTCCCTCCGCAAACGCCCGATGTGGCGCCGCTGCCTGTATGGCGCGGTATTGCTGGCGTTCACCGGCATCCTGGCCGGCAGCTGGCTGTAGCACCGATGCCCGGACCGACCCGCCGCAGCTTTTGCAAGCAATCCATCGTGATCGCATCGGGCATGCTGGGCCTGAACGCCGGGGCCGGGGCAGCGGCCGGCGATTCCCCGGTCGCCACCACCCGCCACGGCCAGGTGCGCGGCTATCGCGACAACGGTGTCAACGTGTTCAAGGGCATCCGGTACGGTGCCGACACGGCGGCGACCCGGTTCATGGCGCCGCTGCCGCCGCAGCGCTGGAGCGGCGTGCGCGATGCGCTCGAGCATGGCCCATCGGCTCCGCAGTCGAAGGGAGAGCACGCGACCAGCGAAGACTGCCTGTTCCTCAACGTCTACAGTCCGGGGCTGCGCGACAAGGGCCGGCGCCCGGTCATGTTCTATATCCACGGCGGCGCGTACAACAACGGCTCCGGTTCCAGCCCGCTGTACGACGGCGTGCGCCTGTGCCGGCGCGGCGGCGTGGTGGTGGTCACGGTGAACCACCGCCTGAACGCGTTCGGCTACCTGTACCTGGCGCGCCATGGCGGCGCGCCGCTTGCCGAGGCCTTTGCCGATTCCGGCAATGCCGGCCAGCTCGACCTGGTCCTCGCGCTGCAGTGGGTGCGCGACAATATCGCCGAATTCGGCGGCGATCCGGACAACGTGACCGTGTTCGGCCAGTCCGGCGGTGGTGCCAAGATCGCCACGCTGATGGCGATGCCGGCGGCGGCCGGCCTGTTCCACCGCGCCGCCACGATGAGCGGCCAGCAGGTGACCGCCAGCGGCCCCCTCAATGCCGCCTTGCGCGCCCGGGCAGTGCTCGACGCGCTGCAATTGCCGCCCGAACGGACCGGCGAGATCCGCACCATGCCCTACCAGAAAATCCTCGAGGTGCTCGGCACGCGCGACCCGGTGCTGCCGTTCGGCGGCGTGTCGTTCGCGCCGGTGCTCGACGAGCGCAACCTGCTGCGCCATCCGTTCTATCCGGATGCGCCGGCGCAGTCCGCCAATATCCCGATGATGATCGGCAACACGCACGACGAAACGCGCGCCTTCCTGGGCGGCGACCCGGCCAATTTCGCCCTGGCCTGGGACCAGTTGCCCGGCAAGCTGGCAGCCAACATGCGGGTCGATATCCAGCCCGAGGCCGTCATTGCGAAATACCGGCAGCTGTACCCGACGCTGTCGGCAAGCGACCTGCTGTTCACGATCACCACCGCGTCGCGCTCCTGGCGCGGCGCGGTCATCGAAGCGGAGGAGCGCGCGAAGGCGGGCAGCCCGGCCTACGTGTACCAGCTCGACTGGGCCACGCCGAAGGATGGCGGCAGGTTCGGCGCGCCGCACGCATCCGACATCCAGCTGGTGTTCGACAATATCGGCAAGCCCGGCGCCACGGCCATCGGCCCGCAGGCGCAGGCCATGGCCGACATGATGAGCGAGGCATTCATCGCTTTCGCGCGCAGTGGCAACCCGGCCAGCCGGTTCATCCCGCGCTGGGAGCCTTACGACCTGGCGCGCCGCCAGACCATGGTCTTCGACGTGCCGCCGCGGCTGGCGGACGATCCCCGCGGCGCCGAACGGGAACTGTTTTCGAAGGTGCCTTACGTGCAGCCGGGAACCTGAAGCGGCCGCCTCCAGCGGCAACCGTCCGGCGTCAATCGTCCCGGGGCAATCGTCCCGGGTAATCGTCCCGGTTCAATCGTCCCGGGTCAATCGTCCAACGTCAATCGTCGGCCGGATCGCCGGTCTCGTGCCGCTGCAGCCGCAATTGCGCGAGGATCTCTTCCACCGCATCGATGCGGTAGGGCTTGTAGAGCAGCCGTACGCCCGGCGGCAGTGCCTCGGTCAGCGCCCGGCCAGTCACCACCACCACCGGCAGCGCGGGGTTGTCGGCCAGCCTTCGCGCCAGTTCCAGGCCGCTCATGCCGGGCAGCTGCACATCGGTGAACACGGCGCCGATGCCGCCGGCCGCCAGCGATGCGAACGCCGCCTCGGCGCTGCCCACGCCGGTCGCCTGCCAGCCCAGTGCGGCGATCATCTCGCACGTGAGTTCGCGCAGGTCGTCGTTGTCCTCCACCACCAGCACGCGCTGCGGGGCCGGCGTTCCGGTCGCCGCGGCGGCCGTCTGCCCGTCCACCGGTGCCGCCCTGCACTCATCCAGCACCAGCCGCACCTTGCGTGCCAGCTCGTCGCGGCGGTACGGCTTGGACAGCATGTGCGTGCCGGGTTCTAGCCGGCCGTCGTGTTGCACCGCATCCTGCGCATAGCCCGAGGTGTACAGTACGGCGATGCCGGGCCGCAGGCGGCGCGCCACGCGGGCCAGCTCGGCTACCGGCAGCGCACCGGGCATCACCACGTCGGTGAACAGCAGGTCCGCCGGCGCGCCGCCCTCCAGCAGGCCGATCGCCTGGTCCGCATTGCCCGCCTCGATCACCGTATAGCGCAGGCCGCGCAGCATCGTGGTTACCGTCTCGCGCACGGCGGCATCGTCTTCCACCAGCAGGATCGTCTCGGTGCCGCCGGCGGCCGGCAGCGGCAGCCCGGCCGGCAGCGCCGTTTCCGGCGCACTGGTGCGGGGGAAATACAGCCGTAGCGTGGTGCCCACGCCGACCTCGCTGTCAAGGCGGATGTGACCGCCGGTCTGCCGGACGAAGCCATACGCCATGGACAGGCCGAGGCCCGTGCCTTCGCCCTCCGGCTTGGTGGTGAAGAACGGTTCGAACACGCGTTCCTGCACCTCGGGCGACATGCCGCTGCCGTTGTCGGACACCGCCAGCAGCACGTAGTCGCCGGGCACGGCATCGGGCACCATCGCGGCATGCCGTTCGTCCAGCACCGCGTTCGACAGCTCGACCGCCAGGCGGCCGCGCCCCGCCATCGCGTCGCGCCCGTTGATCGCCAGGTTCAGCACCACGTTCTCGAGCTGGTTCGGATCGACCAGCGTGTTCCACAGCCCCGGCTCGACGCTCGTCGCCAGCTCGATGCCGTCGCCGAGGGCGCGGCGCAGCAGGTCGTCGATATTGCGCAGCAGGCGCGCCAGGTTGATCACCACGGGTGCCAGCGGCTGGCGCCGCGCGAACGCCAGCAGCTGGCGCGACAGTTTTGCACCCCGTTCCACGGCGGCCAGTGCGCCCTCGAGCCGGCGCGGCGCGTCCGGTGCGCGCGGCGCTTCGGCCACGGCCTGCACATTGCCGTAGATGACCTGCAGGACGTTATTGAAATCGTGCGCCACCCCGCCGGTCAGCTTGCCGACGGCTTCCAGCTTCTGCGCCCGGTGCAGCGCTGCTTGCGCCTGCTGGAGGTCGCGCTGGCGCTCCGCCTCGCGGGCGGCCGTCGCCTTGATCGCCGACAGGTCGCGGAGGAAGCCGTGCAGCGCCATCTCGCCGCCATTGCCGGCCCGGGAACAGGACAGCTCGACCGGCACGGCCAGGCCTTCGCGGGTGGCCGCCTGCAGTTCCAGCCGGCGGCCGCGGCCGTCCGCGAACGCGGCGTCGTCGAAGGCCAGCAGCCGGTCCAGCTCGGGCTGCGGGTCGGGGAACAGCAGGCGCAGCGGACGGCCGCGGGCTTCGTCCACGCTCCAGCCGAAGATGCGCTCGGCCTGCGCGTTCCAGTCGGTGATATGGCCGGCGGCGTCCACGGCCACGAAGGCGTCGTTGGCGTTTTCCAGGATGCTGACCAGGCGGCTGCGTTCGTGCCGCAGCGTGCCGTAGGAGCGCTGCAGGTCTTCGGTGATGCGGCGCGCCAGCTGGCGGGCGTGGTCGCGGCCGTGCGCCAGCAGCCACACGAGCGTGGCCGACAGGGTGCTGACGATGATGCCGGCCACGCCGGCCCAGGCGGCCTGCTGCGCCGCCAGGCGCTGCTCGAACGCGGGGGTACTGCGTACCCGCAGGATCCAGGGCCGGCCGGCCACGTCGAGCGTGCGCATCGCATCGAGCCGCGCAGCGCCGCCCGCGCGCGCGCAGCCGACCATGCAGTTGGCCGGTTCGGCTGCGGCATCGTAGATCGCCACGTGCAGGTCGGCTTCCCGTTCGCCGACCAGGCCCGCCATGAAGTCGTGCATGCGGAACGCACCGTAGACCCAGCCATACAGCGCTTCCGGCCTGGCCATGGACGGCGCTGCCGTGTCGGGCGCCACGCCGCGGGACTGGGCGCTGGGCAGGGCGTGGGGCAGGGAGTGATGCAGGGAGTGATGCAGGGAGTGATGCAGGGAATAATACAACGGCAGGTACATCAGGAAGCCCGGCTGGCCGGCGCCGCTGCCTTCCTGCACCAGCCGGACCTGGCCGGTCAGCGCCGCGGCACCGGTGGCGCGGGCGCGCGCCATGGCGGCATGCCGGACCGGCTCGGCAAACATGTCGTAGCCGAGCGCGCGCCGGTTCATCGTGTCGAGCGGTTCGATCATCACGACGGCACTGTGCGCCTGGCTGGCCGGCGTGGCGGCCGGCTGATCGAGCAGGGCAATGCCCACGCCCTGGATGCCGGGATAAAGACGGCGCAACGCCAGCGTGCCGACATAAGTGCGGAAACCCGCGGCGTCCGGCGGCCCCGGCGTTGCCAGGATATAGGCCTGGGTGCCGCGCAGCACCTGCTCGTAGCTGGCCATGCGGCGGCCGATACGCGACTGCAATTCGCGGACGCGGTATTCGAACTCGCCGCGCAACTGCGCATCGTGGCCGGCGCGCAGGCCGTTCCACACGAATGCGGTCGCCGCCAGCCCGGCGCACAGCGTGCCGAGCGCCAGCACGACGGACAGCGTGCGCGTGGCGTGGCCGGCCGCTGGGGGCCCGGGAGCAGGGGACGTGGACATCGGCATGCCGCCATCGTACTCCGCCGGCCGGCTCGTCAGCGCCCGCTTACGTTGGTGTTGCCTGATAAAGTTGTTACCTGGTGTTACCGGCTACGTCGTTTGCAAGGTGTTCAGGGCTCGAGAATGCCGCGCCGGATCGCGATCGTGACCGCATGCGTGCGGTCGCGGGCGCCCAGCTTGCCGAGCACGGTGCTCATGTGGGCCTTCACGGTTTCCTCGGCAATGCCGAGCGCCTGCGCCACGCGTTTGTTGGAATTGCCGTCGGCGACCAGCCCCAGCACTTCCGTCTCGCGCGCCGACAGGGCATCGGCATCGATGTGGGCCGCCAGCTCGATGGCGATTTCCGCGGGAATATGGCGCTGGCCGGCATGCACGCGCACGATGGCATCGGCCAGTTCGGTGCGCAGCATGCTTTTCAACAGGTAGCCCATGGCGCCCGATTTCAGCGCGCGCAGCACCTGCACGTCGCCCTTGTAGGTGGTCAGCACGATGATGCGGGCATGCGGCGCGATCTCGCGGATCGCCACGATCGCCTCGAGCCCGTTCATTACCGGCATCTGCAGGTCCATCAGCACCACGTCCGGCTGGTGGCGCACGTATTGTGCCAGCGCTTCGCGGCCGTCGCCGGCTTCGGCCACCAGCTCGAACCGGCCGCCGATCGACAGCACGGCGGCGATCCCTTCGCGCAGCAACGGATGGTCGTCCACCACCATCACGCGCACCGGCGCACCACCCGCTGTATCCCGCATGCCGCCGCTCCTGCCCGTATTGTTGTTCATCGTATTGCTGCCTGGTCAAACGAGCATCTTACACGGCGCTTTCGCGGCAGGACTGCCCCGATCGGGGGATTGGCGCGCCGGCATATCGGGGCAATCCCGACGGCCACTTTACGGGATGGGCCCGCGGTGCGCCGCCGGCTACCCTTAAGCGCATGGACAGTAACGAAACTGGCGAAGGCGGCGCGATCGCTTTCGGCCGCCACACCTTCGATCCCGGCCGCTGCGAGCTGCGCACCGCGGACGGACCGCCGGTGCCGCTGGGGCAGCGCGCCGGCCGGCTGCTGCAGGCGCTGATCGAGGCCGGCGGCAGGGTGCTGAGCCACGACGACCTGCTGCGGCGCGCCTGGCCGGGCCAGGAGATCGACGACGGCAACCTGCGCGTGCAGATCGCCGCGCTGCGCCGCGCGCTGGCGGACGACCGCGCGCTGATCGGCACGGTGGCGGGGCGCGGTTACCTGTTCGCGGGCAAGGCGGCGCGGCAGGGTGCCATGCGGGTCCGGCTGCCTGAGCGCGTGGCGCCCTGCGTGGGCCGCAGCGCGCTCGTCGACACGGTGTTGGCGCGCTGCGCGGCCACCCGCTTCGTCACGCTGGCCGGTGCGCCCGGCATCGGCAAGACGGCGCTGGCCCTGGCCGCCGCGCACCGCCATGGCGGCGACGTGGCCTGGGCCGAGCTCGATGCCGCCGGATCGGAAGAGGGCATGCTGGCCGCCGTGGCCGCGGCGCTCGGGCTGGCACCGCGCCGGCACTGGAGCTCGGCCGCCGCGCTGGCGGCCCAGGCCATGCAGGGCGGCCCGCCGGCCCTGTCGCCGGCCCTGTCCCTTCTTGTGCTGGATAACTGCGAACACCTGGCCGACGCCTGCAGCCGCCTGGTGGAAGCGCTGCTGGCCGGGTGCCCGTGGCTGGGCGTGCTGGCGACCAGCCGGCAACCGTTGCTGGCCAGCGGCGAAACGGTCCTGCGCGTGCCGCCGCTGGACTTGCCCGCGCCGGAAGAAACGGATAACGGAACGCTGGCCGCGAACAGTGCCGTGACGCTGTTCGTGGCGCGCGCGGCCGCCGCCGACAGCGCGTTCGCGCCCGATGCCGCCGGCCTGGCGCTGGTTGCGGCGATCTGCCGCCGGCTCGATGGCCTGCCGCTGGCGATCGAGCTCGGCGCGGCCCGTGCTCCGACGTTCGGCCTGCGGCAGTTCGCGGCGCACCTCGAGGCAGGA
>DASVVD010000441.1:0-5402 GCA_036386715.1 Pseudoduganella sp. | reverse complement strand
ATGCGGCAGCAGCTCGCGGCGCTGCAGTTGAACGACCCGAATGCGCGGCTGAAATTCGAATGGGTCGACTACGAGCGCATCTCCAACAACCTCAAGCGGGCCATCATCGCTTCCGAGGACGCCAATTTTTCCGATCACGATGGTGTCGACTGGGAGGCGCTCGAGAAGGCCTACGAGCGCAACGCCAAGCGCAACAAGGTCACGCACGGCGGCTCGACGATCACGCAGCAGCTGGCCAAGAATCTTTTCCTGTCCGGCTCGCGCAGCTACCTGCGCAAGGGGCAGGAACTGATCATCACCTTCATGCTCGAAACGCTGATGGACAAGCGTCGCATCTTCGAGATCTACCTGAACGTGGTGGAATTCGGCCGCGGCGTCTATGGCGCCGAGGCGGCGGCGCGCCATTACTACCGGATTCCCGCGGCAAAATTGGGCGCCTCGCAGGCGGCACGCCTGGCCGTGATGCTGCCCAATCCCCGCTATTACGACGCCCATCGCGATACGCGCTACCTGGGCCGGCGCACGGCGGTGATCCTGCGTCGCATGGGCTCGGCCGAGCTGCCGTAGCGGGAGCACCGCTTGGTGTGCGGGAATACCGCACATAATGCTTCCATAAGTAAAAAGTGGTTCTCCAGTCTGGCCGGGGCCGGGGCTAGCCTGTACACTTGCGCTGTTTTATTTTTTGCGTCCTGCAAGTATCCAGAAATCCCAGCCGGCTGAGAGTGCCCATGATCAATGTCTTCGTTCTACAAAATGGCCGGCTGAACCAGGTTCCCATCGACACGCGCGAAGATCTCGAACAGGCGGCACCGGTCTGGGTCGACCTCACCGATCCGACCGACGACGAGCGTGCCTGGGTCAGGGCCATCTACGGCGTGACGCTGCCGGGCGAAGACGAAGTCAAGGACATCGAGGCATCGGCCCGTTACTACGAGGCGGAGAACGGCGACCTGCACCTGCGCACCGACTTCCTGCTGGAAGAAGACGATGGCCCGTCGCGCATCGTGACCGTGGCGTTCATCCTGGCACGCAAGATGCTCTTCTCGGTGCACACCGACGACCTGCCGGTGTTCCGCCTGGTGCGCATGCGCGCCCGCTCGCGCCCCGGCTCGATCGCCGACTACATGGACGTGCTGCTGGACCTGTATGCCACCGATGCCGAATACTCGGCCGATGCGCTGGAAGGCATCTACCAGAACCTGGAACTGGTGTCGTTCCGCGTGCTGCAGGAGGAGTTCACCGACCGGGATGCGGCCGATACGCTGTCCGCCATCGCCCACGAGGAAGACTTGAACGGTCGTATCCGCCGCAACATGATGGACACGCGGCGTGCCGTCAGCTTCCTGATGCGCGGGCGCCTGCTGAACGCCGAGCAGTTCGAGGAGGCGCGCCAGATCCTGCGCGACATCGAATCGCTCGACGGCCACACGTCCTTCCTGTTCGACAAGATCAACTTCCTGATGGATGCCACGGTCGGCTTCATCAACATCAACCAGAACAAGATCATCAAGATCTTCTCGGTGGCCAGCGTGGGCTTCCTGCCGCCGACGCTGATCGCCAGCGTGTACGGCATGAACTTCAAGTTCATGCCGGAACTGGAATGGACCTTCGGCTACCCCTGGGCCTGGGGCCTGATGATCACCAGCGCGATCGCACCGTTCCTGTATTTCCGGCACCGGGGCTGGCTGAAATAAGCCTGCATTGACCTCGATGAAAAAGCGGCTTCGGCCGCTTTTTCATTGGCGCCATCAGTATCAGTATCAATATCAGTATCCGGCACTCGCCGGCTGCAATCCGGTGTCATGCCCGGACTCTTCCTCTTTCCTGGATTCCAGGTTCAGGAAGATATTCGCCGTCAGTGCCAGGATCGACACGGCCGCGGCGATCTCGGAGATCACCAGCGCCGGCAGGATCTGCATGTCGCTGGTCAGCAGGATATACGCGAGCGAACCCATCATGATCGGCAGCGCACCGTTCAGCAGCCAGAAATGCGCGCGCGCCAGTTTCGTGGTGCCCGCCTGCGGGAACACCGTGTAGATGATGCCGGACAGTGCCAGCGTGGTCCAGCCCAGCAGGTTCACGTGCGCATGCACCGGCCGCAGCGTGAAGTCGCGGGTCGCGCCCATGGCAATGCCCATCGCCACGCCGATGACCAGGTACACCACGGCCAGCTTGATCCACACGATGCCGGGCTGGGCCGCCCGTTGCCGTTGCGCTTTTTCCTCGACTACGACTCCAGCTTTCATGATGACTCCTCAGGTGATCTCGAATGCAGCGGATTCTAAAGATCGGATGTCATCGAAATGTCGGAAGATTGTCAGCTGATGCAGCATTGATGTCATTGCCTGCCGGGCCGGAAATGTTGCCCAAATTCGGGGTCAGACCCCGAATCCGGGCAATAAAAAGGACGGTCACCCGTCCTTTTTACCGTGGCGCGTAGTCGGTCATTTCAGCTGCGCAGGCAGACGCGACGGCCAAGAATTGCCGGGCCCTGGTATCGCTTTACAGTACCGTGCGGTGCATGGTGCGCGACTTCGCCGGGAACCTGCCCCTGCGGGGCAGCCGCCAACATAATGGCCGTTCATTGGGGCATCGATGATGGCATCGCCCTGGTACCAATCGCATATCCGGAGGTTGTCAACGTGGGACCGCTCACCTATTCCCTTTGCCAGAAGCCCGTTCTCGGGCTGGTCATGTACATCGCGACCGCATGCACTTTTCCGGCATTGTTCGAGGCGGAGCCTTTGCCGCTACAGCAGGCAGGCATGCGCATTACCAGGGAATTCAAGGCGCCGGTCAGCAAGCCATATTTTCTCCAGCTCGGTTTTAAGTTCCCGTCATCGTCTGCTACGCGAAGCCGTGAAATAGCGGGATCGCGCTATGACGACAATTGCCTGCGTGACTACGCCGACATTCCCGAGCCGCAAAAAGCAGGGCTGGGACGGCCGATTCCGATTCATGTGCTGGTCCGGGAAAAGCGGACAGGCGCGGTAGTGGTGGACAGGGTGTTCACCTCCCTGTGCGTTACCTCCTGGTCAGCGAACGAAAGACAGCGAACCGTGGCACGATTCGAACTGGCGGCAGGAACTTATGTTGCCGAGATCCGCAATATGGAAAACCAGGCAGGGCTCGAGGACGTGCTGACGACAATGTCGCTGGTGCCAGGAAACGGAAAATAAAAAAAGGACGGTCACCCGTCCTTTTTATCGTGGCGCGCTGCTGGTTATTTCAGCCGGGCAAACACCCGTCGGGCCGCTTCGATGGTTTCGTCGATCACCGCGTCGTCATGGGCGGCGGAAACGAAGCCGGCCTCGAACGCGGCAGGGGCGAAGTACACGCCTTCATCGAGCATGGCATGGAAGAATTCATTGAACTTCGCGCGGTCGCCGGCCATCATTTCGGCGTAGTTGCGCGGCACCTCGGCGCTGAAATACAGGCCGAACATGCCGCCTTCGTAGTCGGCGCAGAAGGTCACGCCTTCCTGGAATGCGGCGTCCGTCAGGCCTTCGGCCAGCCGCTTGGCGGTGGCGGTCAGGCGTTCGTAGAAGCCGGGTTCCTGGATCAGCTTCAGCGTGGTCATGCCGGCGGCGACGGCGATCGGGTTGCCCGACAGCGTGCCGGCCTGGTACACCGCGCCGACCGGCGACATATTGCCCATCAGCTCGGCGCTGCCGCCGAAGGCCGCCACCGGCAGGCCGCCGCCGATGACCTTGCCGAGCGCGGTCAGGTCGGGCGTGATGCCGTACAGCGCCTGCGCACCGCCCAGGGCCACGCGGAAGCCGCACATCACTTCGTCGAAGATCAGCAGCGCGCCATGCCTGGTACACAGGTCGCGCAGCGCCTGCAGGAACTCGGGTGCGGCCTTGATCAGGTTCATGTTGCCGGCCACCGGTTCCACGATCACGCAGGCGATCTCGTCGCCGAATTCGGCAAAGGCTTCCTCGACACCCGGCACGTCGTTATAGTCCAGCACCAGCGTGTGCTTGACGAAGTCTTCCGGCACGCCGGCGGAGGTGGGATTGCCGAACGTGAGCAGGCCGCTGCCGGCCTTTACCAGCAGCGAATCGGCGTGGCCGTGGTAGCAGCCTTCGAACTTGACGATCTTGTCGCGCCCGGTAGCGCCGCGCGCCAGGCGCAGCGCGCTCATGGTGGCCTCGGTGCCGGACGACACCAGGCGCACCTGCCCGATCGACGGCACCAGCCGGGCGATCTCTTCGGCCATCTCCACCTCGCCGCGGGTGGGTGCGCCGAACGACAGGCCGCGGGTGGCGGCTTCCTGTACCGCCTTCACCACTTCCGGGTGGGCGTGGCCGACGATGGCCGGGCCCCACGAACCGATGTAGTCGATGTAGCGCTTGCCGTCGGCGTCGTAGAAATACGGCCCTTCGGCATGGGTGATGAAGCGCGGCGTACCGCCCACGGAGCGGAAGGCCCGCACCGGCGAGTTGACGCCGCCGGGCGTGCTTTTCTGCGCGCGTTCGAACAGCACATCGTTTTGCGAAATCGTCATTGCTTATCCTTTATCGGTTGCCGCCATCTGGTGGAAGCGGTTCGGCACCAGCCTGCCCATGCCGTAGCGCTGGGCGTGGCGCAGGGCGCCGAAAGTATATTGCTGGGCAAGGTCGACGGCCTGCGGCAGCGCCGTGCCGCGCGCCATGTAGGCGGCGATCGCGGCCGACAGCACGCCGCCGGAGCCCACGAACGGGCCGGGCAGGTGTTGCCAGCGGTCGTGGCGGATGATGCCGCCATCGCCGTACAGCGTGTTGGCGCGCAGGCCCGTTTCGCTGCGCGACGTGCCGGCCGGCGTGCCGGTCACCAGCACGTATTCGCAGCCCAGGTCGATCAGGTGCTGTGCATCGTCGCCCATCGTTTCGCCGTTCGACAGGTCGCGCCAGGTTTCCGCCAGGTGCGCCAGTTCCACCTGCGACAGCATCAGCAGCGTGGCCTGCGGCACCAGCAGCTGGCGCAGCACGGTGAGCAGTTCCTCGGGATCGGTCTGCTCGGACAGCGGCGGCAGCTGCGAGCCGAACGGGTCGAGGATCAGCGGCGCATCGGGGTAGTCGGACACCACTTCGGCGATCGACGAGATATGTTCCATGTGATCGAGCGCGCCGATCTTGAACGCCGCCACCTGCACATCTTCCAGCACCACGCGGGCCTGGTCGGAGACCCAGTCCGGTTCCACGTGCTGCTGGTCTTCCACGCGGGCGCTGTCGGCAATGAGCAGGGCGGTCGTGACCGCCAGGCCCTGGCACCCGAGCGCGGCGAACACGCCGATATCGGCGTGCACGCCCATTGCGCCGATCGGATCGGCCACGCCGAATGTCAGGATGAGTGGTGATGTTTGGTTTTGCACGGCCAGTAGATTAAGATACCCGATTCGGCATTTTACTTGATTGAGG
>DASVVD010000440.1:0-6274 GCA_036386715.1 Pseudoduganella sp. | reverse complement strand
TTTCGGTCGACGATCCTGATATAGCCGCGCTCGTCCATGATGCCGATGTCGCCGGACTTGAAGAACCCGTCCTCCGTCATCACGGCGGCGGTGTCTTCGGGCCGCTGCCAGTAGCCGGCCATCACCTGCGGACCGCGGATGGCGATCTCGCCGGCCACGCCCAGTGGCACCGGATTGCCGTCGTCGTCCAGGATCGCCACCTCGGTGGACGGGATCGGCAGGCCGATCGTGCCGGTGAATTCCTTGATGTCGACGCGGTTCGCGGTGGCCACCGGCGAGGTCTCGGACAAGCCGTAGCCTTCGATGATCGGCGTGCCGGTCAGTTTCAGCCACTTGTCCGCCACGGCCTGCTGCACGGCCATGCCGCCGCCGTTGCACACCTTGTAGCTGGAGAAGTCGAGCTTGGCGAAATCCGGGTTGTTCAGCAGCGCGTTGTACAGCGTGTTCACGGCCGGGAACACCGTGACGCGGTATTTCGCCAGTTCCTTGACGAAGCCGGGAATGTCGCGCGGGTTGGGCACCAGCAGGTTCAGGCCGCCCAGGCGCATGCCCATGAAGGCGGAAATCGTCAGCGAATAGATGTGGTACAGCGGCAGCGCGCAGACGAACACCACCTGCTCCTGCTGCGCGCCCATGTGCAGCCAGGCCTCGTTCTGCAGCACGTTGGCCACCACGTTCCGGTGCAGCAGCACGGCGCCTTTCGAGATGCCGGTGGTGCCGCCGGTGTACTGCAGGAAGGCGATGTCGTCATGGCCGATCTTTGCCGGGTGCAGCGTCATGCGGCCGCCTTCGGCCAGCACCTGCTTGAACGACACCGCGCGCGGCAGCGTAAATGCCGGCACCATTTTCTTCACGTGCCGCACCACGAAGTTGACGATCGCGCCCTTCACGCCGCCGAGCAGGTCGCCCATCGTGGCCACGATCACGTGCTGCACGGGTGAGTCCTGCAGCACCTGCTGCACCGTGTTGGCGAAATTTTCCAGCACGATGATCGCCTCGGCGCCGGAATCCTTCAGCTGGTGTTCCAGCTCGCGCGGCGTGTACAGCGGGTTGACATTGACCACCGTGTAGCCGGCGCGCAGGATGCCGGCCATCGCCACCGGATACTGCAGCACGTTCGGCAGCATGATCGCCACGCGCGCGCCCTTCTGCAGGCCCTTGCCCTGCAGCCAGGCGCCGAACTTGCGGGACATCTGGTCGACCTGTGCATAGGTGAGGAACTTGTCCATGCAAACGTAGGCCTTGTCATTGGCATACTTGCGGAACGAATCCTCCAGCAGATGCGTCACCGAGGTGTACTGCGAGACGTCGATCTCGGCGGGTACGCCTTCAGGATAGGATTTCAACCAGATTTTTTCCATGCAGTGCCTCTTTATACGTTGGTCAAGCGTCCCTTGTGAGGACGCTCATGCAGCTTCTTTGGCGCCGGCCACCACTTCGTCGCGCAGTACGCGGCGCAGGATCTTGCCGACATTGGTTTTCGGGAGTTCGTCGCGGAACTCGATGTATTTCGGCTTCTTGTAGCCGGTCAGGTTGTCCTTGCAATAGGCCATCAGCGTTTCGGCCGTCAGGCCAGGATCCTTGCGCACGACATACAGCTTGACCGCTTCGCCGGAATGCTCGTCGGGCACGCCGATACAGGCCACTTCGAGCACGCCCGGATGCGCCGACACCACCGCCTCGAGCTCGTTGGGGTAGACGTTGAAGCCGGAGACCAGGATCATGTCCTTCTTGCGGTCGACGATTTTTACATAACCGCGTTCGTCCATCACGCCCACGTCGCCGGATTTGAAGTAGCCGTCCGGCGTCATCACCTTGGCCGTTTCTTCCGGCCGGTTCCAGTAGCCGGCCATGACCTGCGGCCCGCGGATCGCGATCTCGCCCGGCTGGCCCAGCGGCACTTCGTTGCCGTCGTCATCCAGGATTACCACCTCCGTCGATGGAATCGGCAAGCCGATCGTGCCGGAAAACGCGGTGCTGTCGGAACGGTTGCAGGTGGCCACGGGCGCCGTTTCCGACAAGCCATAGCCCTCGATGATTGCCACGCCGGTGGCCTTGAGCCACTTGTCGTTGACGGCCTGCTGCACGGCCATGCCGCCGCCGTTGGCGATCTTCAGGCCCGAGAAATCGAGATGATGGAAGTCGGCATGATTCACCAGCGCGTTATACAGCGTATTCACCGCCGGCAGCATGTTGAACCGGTATTTCGCCAGCTCCTTGATGAAGCCGCCGATATCGCGCGGATTCGGGATCAGTATGTTCAGCGCGCCCATGCGCATGCCCCACATCGCGCACGCCGTGAGCGCGAAGATGTGATACAGCGGCAGCGCGCAGACGATCGTGAGCTCCTCGGCCCGCGGTTCCTTCTGCAGGCCGGGCTGCGACCACGCTTCCACCTGCAGCACGTTGGCGATCACGTTCCCGTGCGTGAGCGTGGCCCCCTTCGAGACGCCGGTGGTACCGCCGGTGTACTGCAGGAAGGCCACGTCGCCATGGGTGATTTCCACCGGCACGAGTTTCATGCCCGACGCGTGCGACAGCGCCTCCTTGAAACGCACCGCGTTCGGCAGCGAATAAGGCGGCACCAGCTTCTTTACGTTGCGCACCACGAAATCGACGACCAGGCCCTTGGCCATGCCCAGCATCTCGCCCATGCTGGCGACGATGACGTGCTTGACGGCCGTACGGCCCAGCACCTGCTCGAGCGTGGTGGCGAAATTTTCCAGGATGACGATAGCTTCGGCGCCGGAATCGGCCAGCTGGTGCTCCAGCTCGCGCGGCGTGTACAGCGGATTGACGTTGACGACCGTGTAGCCGGCACGCAGCACGGCGGCCAGCGCGATCGGATACTGCAGCACATTCGGCATCATCAGCGCCACGCGCGCGCCAGGTTTCATGCCGCGGCTTTGCAGCCAGGCGCCGATGCGTTTCGAATACGTGTCGAGCTCGCCAAAAGTGATGGATTTGTCCATGCACACGAACGCCTTGCGGTCCGCATAGTTCTGGAACGAGTCTTCGAGCAGATGTACCAGGCTGCGGTACTGGTGCGGATCGATATCGAACGGAACGCCGGGTGGGTACGACGTCAACCAGATCTTGTCCATGCTGTGCCTCTTGTCTCCGGAATTGGTCTTTTATGGCCGGGGCTGCAATATCACGAGTGCCCCGCTGTCATGGGCCACCGGCTGCACAGGGCCGGCAGGCTGTCGCGGAGTCACTTCCAAAAAAACGAACGCTCGTACTATCTGCAAATCAAGATGCTATCGGCAGGCAGGGCCGTACGCAAGCGCTTTTTACGGTCGCATGAATGTTCATGCAGCGACGTTCATGCAACCACGCTCGGGCGAACCGGCCTGCCGCGGTGCAGCATGGCATACCGGATTGGTACGCCATGCAGGGCCGGACGACTGCCCACGAACGTCAGTGACCGCCAGCGGTCTCCGCCTGCTTCTCGGCCACGACAGTCACGCCCGGCGTAGCGCTCGTAGCACTCGTAGCGGTCGTTGCAGCCACGGCAGCCGCGGAACGGGCCAGCTCGGCCAGCCGCTCGGAGCGCTCGACGGATGGCAGGTTGCTCATGCGTTGCACCGCAGCATAAAAGCGCGGGAACGTCTTTTCCTGGGCCAGCAATGCCTTGAAGCCGGGCAGGAGATCATTATAGGTGGCGACAGCGGCCAGGTGTGCGTTGGTGAGCTTCTCGGCGAAGAAGCGATCGTAGCCGGCATAGCCGCCCCAGCTTGCCTTCAGCACCGCATATTGCTGGTGCAGCGAGGCGAAGATGCGCGCCTTTTCCTCGCGCTTTTTCTTCACGCTGGCCTTGCCGGCATACAGCTCGGAGAGCATCTCGCGGTGCCGGACCAGCAGGTTGAGGAATTGCTTGCGGCGCATGCTGTAGCGGGCATAGGCTTCGCGCATGGCATCATTGCCGTACAGGTCGAGCCAGCGGTCGACGCCCGCCTCCTCGACGGCCGAGGCAAACGCTTCGTTGAAGCGCGAATCGCCGGGAACGTAGACCACCTGGTGCGCCAGTTCGTGGAACACCATGCGCGCCAGCTCGGCGTCGGAGTAATTGATGAAGGTGGACAGCAGCGGATCGCTGAACCAGCCCAGCGTGGAATAGGCGGGCACGCCGCCTACCTGGACGTCATCGCCTTCGGCGCGCAGTTCCTCGGCATAGGCCATGGCATCTTCCTTGCCGTAATAGCCGCGATAGGCCACGCAGCCGGCAATCGGGAAGCACCACTGGATGGGGCGCAGGGACAGCTCCGGCGTCGCCACCACGTTCCACAGCACGAAGGGGCGGTTGAGGGCAGCGTATTGCTTGTAGCTGGCGTTATCGGGCAGGCCCAGTTCGCGCACGGCGAACTTGCGGATCGTGACCGCCTTTTCCAGGCGGGCACGCAGCTTCGGTTCGGTATCGGGATCCCCTAGCCAGTCGTCGATGGGGCGCGAATCGGACCACAGCGAATACTGTCCCTGTGCTGCCTGGAAGTAGTATTTGACCTGTGCGCAACCGGCAAGCAGGGCGGCGCACGAAAGCCCTGCCACGAGGTACCTGGCACGTATTTTTAAACGGGCAATCTTGCGCATGCTTCCTACTCATGAGACACGTTCGACCTGTACGAGTGTATCGTAAAACGTCGGCGCGCGACCCATGTCGGTCAGGCGCTGGCTGGTGACTTCATTGGCGTTCTTGCCATCGTGCGCCAGCTTTTTCCACCAGATCGACAGCCCTACCACGAGGCCTTTGCGGGCCTTTTCGGTCACTCGGGCCTTGCACATGAACGAACCACGATCGTTGAAGATACGCACCATATCGCCGTGATTGATGGCACGTGTTGTCGCATCGTCAGGGTGGATATCGAGCTGCGGCTCACCCTCGGTGGCACGCAGGCTTTGCACATTAACAAAGGTAGAGTTGAGGAAGTTGCGCGCCGGCGGAGATATCATCGCAAGCGGGTATTTTGCCGCCAGATCGGGGGTAGATACCGCCGATTCATAGTTTTCGATGTAGGCTGGAAGGGGGTCCAGGCCATCCGTTTTCATTGCCTCGGAAAAAAACTCACATTTTCCCGAGGGTGTTGGAAATTTACCATAGGCAAATGGTGCATCTGGCATGTTCAGCTTTTGCCAGCCCTTCTGCTTCAGCGCATCCCAGTCGAAATGAATGGCTCTTGCGTCATCCTTGCGAAACGCCTGCGCTGCCATGTCGTCATCGGACTCCATGAAGCAGGGGTCGGTGAAGCCCATCCGCGCGGCCATCAGCCGGAAGATCTCGGTGTTCGGCTTGGCCTCGCCCAGCGGCGCGATGGCGGGATTGTTGGCCATCATGTACAGGTGGCCGAACGCACGGTGTGCGTCCGTATGCTCCAGCTGTGTCGTGGCGGGCAGCACGATATCGGCATAATCGACGGTATCGGTCTGGAACTGTTCCAGCACCACCGTGAACAGGTCCTCGCGCGCGAAACCCGCCTGCACCTTCGATGAGTCCGGGGCCACCGCCACGGGATTCGAGTTGTAGACGATCACGGCATCCACGCGCGGGCCGAAGGCCGCCGACGCAGGGCGCAACAGGTCGTCGCCGATGGTTGTCATGTTGATCGTGCGGGGCAGCTTTTTCAGCAGGTCCGGCCGCTGCAGCGCCGGCAGGTTGGTCGGGAACGAGCCCGACGTGGACAGCTGGATACCGCCGGCCGCATGGCGCCAGGCGCCGACGAGCGCCGGCAGGCAGGCGATGTTGCGTACCGCCATGCCGCCGCCGCGCACGCGCTGCACGCCGTAATTGACCCGGATCGCGACCGGTTCACCGGCCCGTGCCGTTTGCCCGTACAGGCGTGCCAGTTCCAGCACCTGTTCCTCGGGGATGCCGCAGGTGGCCGCCGTGCGTTCCGGCGTCCACTCGGCCACGCGCTCCTTCAGTTGCGGGTAGCCCAGCGTGTACTGCGCAATGTAATCGTCGTCCACCAGGTTTTCGGCGATCAGCACGTGCATCATGCCCAGCGCCAGCGCGGCATCGGTACCCGGCATGGGCGCGATGTGCAGGTGGCACTTCTCGGCCGTCAGCGAGCGATAGGGATCGATCGCCACCAGCTTCGCGCCGCGCCGCTTGGCTTCCTGCGCGCGCATCCAGAAATGCAGGTTCGAGGCGATCGGGTTGCCGCCCCAGATCAGGATCAGTTTCGCGTCCTGGAAGTGTTCCATGTCGGTGCCGATCGAGCTGCCCACGGTGTATTTGTAGCCGGTGGCACCGGCCATCGCGCAGATCGTGCGGTCC
>DASVVD010000439.1:0-2126 GCA_036386715.1 Pseudoduganella sp. | reverse complement strand
GTCCGCCGTGTCGCCGGCCGTAAAGTCGGTGGCGACCGAAACGCCATTCAGAATCGTGGCGTTCGCGCCGCCCTGTGCATCAGGGAAATCGGCCGAAGAGTCGGCACGGGTCAGGCCGTTCGCGCCACCTGCCAGCGCGTTACCCGTGATATTCATGTCGCCCAGCGCGAAATTGCCGGTGTTGGTCAGGAAGTTGGCCGTCGTGTTGTTTTCAGCGGAGCCGCCATAAATGGCGTTGACACTGCCGGCGTCGGGGCCGGCGGCACGGTATTTCACGTCGACCGAAGCGGTCGTGCCATCGGTACGGATATCCGTGATACTGCCGTCACCGAGGCCAGCACCAACCACGCCGTTATAGTTCGAATTCGCGGTGCCGGTACGGGAGTCGCTGGTGATCCGGATCTGGCCGGCGAATGGGCTCACTTGTCCGTTACTGGGATCGACCACCAGCAGTTGCGAAATGGACAGGTCAGCGATACCTGCCACGCCTGCGAACGCCGGTGCGACACTGAATGCTGACAGGATGACAGCTGCGAGCACTGATTTGATTTTCATGATTTCTCCAGGATATGTGCGGTTGGCCTTGCCTGGGAGCTAAGAAGCATGGACCGTGCCAGGATTTCGATATCAATAAAATCAACAACTTACTAGGCAGATTTGCGTTTGCGTAAATCCACTGTAAAGTTTTCCGACAGCTACGAATGCCTAATACACTGCAGATCGTATGTGCTGGCGCAAGAAAGTGATTGATCCGGACCTACCTTCGTGCGCTTTGACAGCGCTTCAGGATATGCACCGCATAGCCGTCAATCGGCGAGCCTGCTGTAGATCGATGACGCAAATGGCCACCGACGCTGGGCATGCGGGACACACTGCAGGCCTCTCAAAATCGGGAAGACGATTACCAGGGAACCGGCGAATGACTGAGCTGGGGGAACTGCTTGATGTACTACAGTGAGGTACTACAGTGAGGTACTACGGTGATGTACAACGTGACGTAGTACATGATGCCGCTGATGCGAGGTGTCTGACCAGGCTGGGGCATTGTCGGGGTGGTGCGGCTGGCTGGGATCGAACCAGCGACCCTTGGCTTCGGAGGCCAATACTCTATCCACTGAGCTACAGCCGCACGGAGAACCGAAGGATACCGGCTTTCGTGCCGCGCGTCTATCCGAAAGCACAAGTATTTTGCTCCCGGGGATCGTGGGCGTCTGCGGCAGGCCGGCCTGGCCGGGCAGTTTCCGGCACGGCAGAGTTGGTTCCCGCTTCATATTTTTGGGTCTATAATCAGCCGGTTTCTCGGCGAGAAGTCTGCCTGCCCAAGTACCCAGATGTTTACAACATTAACGCTGGTCGACCAGCACTTGTACTAAGGAAATCATGAGCGACGCACACCACGAGCATCAATCCGCCATCCGGACCCCGAAGCAACTCGCAGCAGCCGTCATCGGTTTCTTTCTCGTCACGATCATCGGCATCATCCTCCTGGTACAACTTGTCACCCAGCAAAAACTCACCGGGGCCGGGTCCGACGCCATGTCGCCGGAAGCTGTCGCCACCCGCCTGAAACCCGTTGCCGACGAAGGCTTCACTTTTAAAGACGCCAATGCGCCAAAGGTGCTGCAGTCCGCTGAAGCGGTGTACACCTCCACCTGCCAGGCCTGCCATGGCGCCGGCATTGCCGGCGCGCCGAAAACGGGCGACAGTGGCGCCTGGGCGCCCCGCATCGCCCAGGGTTACGATACGGTCGTCAAGCATGCGCTCGAAGGCCTGCGCGCCATGCCGGCCAAGGGCGGCAATCCGGATCTCGACAACGTGGAAGTGGCGCGTGCCGTGGTCTTCATGGCAAACCAGGCGGGCGCAAAATTCAAGGAACCGGAAGCCCCCGCTCCTGCCGCTGCCGCCGCCCAACCTGCTGCAGATGCGCCAGCCGAAGCCGCAGCCCCCCAGCCGCCGAAAGGCTGATGTACCCCAGGCACCACACTTGGCGCGGGTAAGGACCGGCTGCCGGTAAAACCGGTAAGCAGCAGGGGCTGTCCAGATGTCATACCGCAGGGACTGCCTGCCTACATGCAATCAACCCGCGCACGATGCAATCCGATGTGTCATTTCCGCCGTTGCCAGCG
>DASVVD010000438.1:0-7349 GCA_036386715.1 Pseudoduganella sp. | reverse complement strand
GCCTTCGCTGCCCTTGAGCTTCATCTCCGGCGGCAGGCCCGAAATCCACTCGACCAGCTGATGGTCCAGCAGCGGCACCCGCACTTCGAGTGCATGCGCCATGCTGGCGCGATCGACCTTCGTGAGAATGTCGCCCGGCAGGTAGGTTTTCATGTCCAGGTACTGGATCATCGACAGCGGATCGTCGGTCGGCGAGTTTTTCGCATGGCCGCGCATCACGTCGATGGCCCGATAACCCTGCAGGCCGGCACGGAAGCTGTCGGAAAACAGCCGCGCGCGCATGGCGTCCGTCATGATCGACACACCGTGGAAGTAGCCCTCGACGAGGTCGCGCGACAGCGACTCGAACGTGCTCTTGGCGCGGAACACGCGCGGCGCCCAGTCGGCTTTCGGGTAGTAACGGCCCAGCGTGCCGAACAACGGGCCGCGCAGCGCGGAGGGAATGCGGCCGCGCACGCGCTCTTCGGCCATCGTGTAGCGGTAGCGGCGGTAGCCGGCCAGGTTTTCGTCGCCGCCGTCGCCGGACAGCGCCACCGTCACGCGCTGGCGCGCCAGCTGGCAGACGCGGTAGGTGGGGATCGCCGAGCTGTCGGCATACGGCTCGTCGTACAGGTCGGACAGCGTATCGAGCAGGCCGAAGTCGTCGGTATCCACGGTCTGCACGTGGTGGTCGGTGCGGTACTGTCCGGCCACCTGCGCGGCGTACGCGGATTCGTCGAAGGCCCGGTCGCGAAAGCCGATCGAGCAGGTGTTGACGGGGGCCTTGCTCAGCCCCGCCATCATTGCCACCACCGCCGAGGAATCGACGCCACCGGACAGGAAAGCACCCAATGGCACTTCGGCCACCAGCTGGCTGCGCACCGAGTCGCGCAGCCGCTCGACCAGTTCCCCCTGCGCATCGCCTTCCGTCATCGCGTGGTGCAGCTTGAATGGCACGTCCCACCAGCGCTGCGCCGTGGCCAGCGGCGCGCCGACCTTCTGCACCATGCGGTAACCCGGCGCCAGCTTGAAGGCGCCCTGGTAGATCGTTTTCGGCTCCGGCACGTAGCCGTAGGCAAAGTAGTCTTCGACGGCATGCGGATCGATCCGGCGCGGCAGGCCCGGCAGCGAGCGCTAGGCTTTCAGTTCCGAGCTGAAGGCAAACAGGCCATCCGGCAGCATCGTGTAGAACATCGGCTTCACGCCCATGTGGTCGCGTGCCAGGAACATCAGCTGCTGGTTGCGGTCCCACAGGCCAAAGGCGAACATGCCGCGGAAGCGCTCCACGCAGGCCTCGCCCCACTCTTCCCAGGCGTGCACGATCACTTCGGTGTCGCTGTTGGTCCTGAATACATGGCCGAGCGCCTTCAGCTCGGCCGTCAGCTCGCGGTAGTTGTAGATCTCGCCGTTGTAGCAGACCATCACGCTGCCATCCTCGTTGCCGAGCGGCTGCTGGCCCAGCGTCAGATCGATGACGGACAGCCGGCGGTGACCGAAACCGACGCCCGGCTCGCGATAGATGTCGCCTTCGTCCGGGCCGCGGTGGAACTGGGTGTCGTTCATGCGCCGCAGCAGCGCCTCGTCGATCTCGCGCCGGCCCCGCGTATCCAGGATGCCCACTATTCCGCACATGATGCCACCGCCCTTCTTGTCTTGATCTTTCGTTCGCACAGGCTGTCATACATGCCATGATAGGCCGCAACCATTGCTGCCATGCTGTAATTTCGCAGTACCCGTTCGCGGCCGGCGGCGCCATGCCGTGCCGCCAGGTCCGGCGCAAGCACGTACGGCTCCAGCGCCGCGGCCATTGCCGCCGGATCGGCTGCGGGCACGAGGGCGCCCGTGACGCCATCGTCGACCACTTCGGGAATGCCGCCCACGCGCGTGCCGACGACCGGCAAGCCGCTCGCCATCGCTTCCAGCGCGGAGCCGGGCGTGCCTTCGGCGATCGACGACATCGCGAAGACGTGCAGGCTGCGCAGGATCTGCGCCACGTCCGTGCGCGCGCCCGGCAGCCAGACCGCATCCTGCAGGCCGAGCGATGCCACTTTCGAGCGCAACGTTTCAAGCAGCGGGCCGTCGCCGATGATCGCCAGCCGCAGCGGCACGCCCGGCTGGCGTTCGCGCAGCAAGACGAACGCGTCGACCAGCGTGGCATGGTCCTTGACCGCCTGCACGCGGCCGACAGTACCGATCACCACATGTTCCGGCCCGAACGGGCAGCCTTCCGGCAAGACAGTCTCGCCCGGCGCACGCGGCCCGAAGCGCTCGGCATCGATGCCGTTCGCCAGCATCCGGCTCTTGTGCGCCGGTACCTTGATCACGTCGAGGTTCCAGGCCTCCATTGCTGCCGAGTTTGCGTAGCAGCAATCGTAGAACGGCACCATCAGCCGGCGCAGCGCATTGTGCTTGCGGTTGGTGCCGTGCGGGTCGTCGTGATCGCGGCCGTGGGCGCCGTTGACGCGCACCGGCACGCCGGCCAGCAGCGCGGCCGCGCCATATTCGACGGCGGACAGGTTATACGAATGCAGCACGGCCGGCCGCAGCCGGCGCAACAGCCGCCACAGCGCCACATGCGTTCCGGGCGACTGGCCGGGCTGCTTGTGCAGCGCATGGAGCGCCACACCGGCGCGGGTGATCTTCCCGGCAAAGGCGGGATTCCAGTCGGTGAGGCAGACGATCGCATGCCGATACGCACCTGCCGGCATGCGGTTGATCCGTTCGACCATCAGGGTTTCAAGCCCGCCAAAATCGAGCCGGTAGATCAGGTGGACGATGAGCGGGATGTCGTTCATGGTGTTCACTGTCGCGCGTTGGCCGCGAGCACGGCATCGATCGAGGCGAGATGGGCTTCGAGGAATGCGTGCAACGCCGGACGCGCCACCGCCGGATCCTCATCGTATAGCGAGAATACCATCAGGGCAGCACCATCATCACTTCCAGTCAGAAATTTTTGTTTCGTTTGCAACAATTTGCCGACATAGTTGCTGCTCGTAACCCGGCTGCCGATGGCATACCATTGCCAGACAACGAAGCGGCCGTCGGGTCCCGTCAGGGTGGTTTCCCGCATCACGAGCGGCCGGCCGGCGATGGTTTCCATGCGTATCGCCCCACCGGTTTCGCTCCACCCGCTGCGCTGTGCCGTCAGCCTGTTGGTGGAGCTGATCAGCTTGCCTCCGGCGCCGTCGCGGTAATACCGCATCGAGAATCCCACCGCCCTGTTGCCCACCTGGTAGAAGCGCTGCAACGTCGCACTGGCCGGCGCGAAGTCGGGCTGCCAGCCGGTAAAGGCCGGCACGGCCGGCGCCCTGGCGGCGAACGATACCAGGTCGACTGCTGGCGGCGACGCATTGCCGCGTTCGATATACCAGCCGTAGGCGGGCCATGCGCCGACGCAGGCGGCCACGCCGAGCACGGCCGCAGCCACCCGGGCCGATGGCGCCGAGGGTAGGCGCAACGCCACCTTGGCCGTTACCGGCGCCGTGGGCGCATCCTCGCGCCAGAAACTGCCGACCCAGAACAGCAGCAGCATGACGAGCCCGAAGAACACCCAGCCATAGATCAGGTGGTCGAAGCCAACGGCATATTTCATCTCGCTGGTGTGGCCGATCATGACGATCATGTAGGCACGCAGTCCGTTGGCGAGTACCGGCAGGGCCAGCGCAACGATGATGAACAGCACGCGGCGCCACGTGGACTGGTAGGTAAGGTAGGCGTACAGGCAGCCCAGCGTGACCGACGAGATCAGGTAGCGCAAGCCGCTGCAGGCCTCGACCACCGACCAGTTGCCGCTCGGGATGCTGAAGTTGTTCCCTTCGCGCAGGACAGGGATGCCGGTGAGGCGCAGCGCGTCGACCGTGAAATTGGCGGTGATGCCGATCAGCGGCTCGATCAGGCCTTCGCCGACCGGCACGCCGAACAGCAGGAACGCCAGCGGGAAGACCAGCGCACGGGCGATCGCGGTACCGAACACCGCCAGCACGGTCAGCGGAATCATCAGGGCGAAGGCATACTGCCGCACCACGAGCACGTCGCCCAGCATGGCCAGCATCCAGGCCGCGCCGCACAGCAGCAGTGCCGCCAGCGCCGGCCAGCATGGGCGCACCGGCAGCAGCGCCAGCTGCGCGCGGCGCCGCCACACCAGCCAGAGCGTGATCGGCACGATCACGAAGCCGTGCGCGAAGGTTTCCGAGCGTTCCCAGATCGAGACGATCGACGCGGCCGTGCCGAAATAAGCGAGCAACGGCAGCAGCACGGCAATGCCGGCAATCCACCACTGCGCCACGGGGGGCGTATCGTCGGCGGGAAACGCCTTCGACAGCCGGACTTCTTCGGTTGCAGTGATCGTATTCATGCCTGCTTCCATGTCGGTGAAGGAATGTTGGCCGGCTGCGGCGCGACGTCGGCAGGTTGCCCGGGACCTTCCAGCAGCGCATCGAGCGGTGCCAGCCTGGCCTCCCAGCCATACGAGGCTTCGACCCGGGCGCGGGCGGCGTGGCCGAGCGCGGCACACGCCGCGTCATCGGACAGTGCGGCAACGATCGTGTCGGCCATGTCGCCGGCCTGCCCGGCCAGCAGCACCTCGCTGCCGGCAGCGGCGTCGATGCCTTCCAGCGCCTGCGGGCTGAGCACGACCGCCTTCGCCATCGACATCGCCTCCAGCACCTTGTTCTGGATGCCCCGCGCCACGCGCAGCGGCGCAACCGACAGCGCGGCGTGCGCCACATACGGCCGCACATCCGGTACGGTGCCGGTGACGATGACGCCGGGCAGTTGCGCGAGCGCCTGTACCTCGGCCGCCGGCCGGGCACCGACGATGACGAACGATGCCAGGGGTACCCGGGCGCGCACGAGGGGCAGCACTTCACGGGTGAACCACTGCACCGCATCGACATTGGGCCAGTAATCCATGGCACCGCAGAACACCAGCGTGCGTTCCCCGGCGGCGTAAGGACTGGCATGTTCGGCATGGGGCGAAAAATAGGCCGTATCGACACCGTTGCCGAACCAGCCTATGCGCGCCGCGCTTTCCGGCGCCAGGCGCCTGAACAGCTCTGCTTCGGGTGCGGAAACGAACAATGCCGCGTCACTGTGGGCCGCCACCTCACGCTCGTAGCGCAACAGGCGGCTCGCTTCGTAGCCGTACAGCAGACTCGCCGGCCACGATTTTTTCTGCGCGTAGGCACGCCATTTTTCCGAATCCACGTCGCACAGGTCGACCACGCGGCGCGCCTGCGGCCAGTCCTGCGCATACTGCGCCATCGCCGACGAGAAAACCACAACGCGCTCGATGCCGGTTTCGCGCATCGTGCGGCGCACCCAGGCACGGGTAGCACGGTCACTATAATAGTCGAGGGAGAGCGCCCGGTTGGCCAGCAGCGCGCGCAGGCTGCGCAGCCGCGCGCGGCGCGGATTGAGCGGCGCGAAATGGCTCGATGCGCACAGCTTGCGCACGTGCGGCACGTATTGCCAGTCGTCCGGATCGTCGACGAAGGTGGCCAGATGGATGCGGTAGCGCGCGGCGAGATGGCGCAGCAGGTGCCAGGAGCGGATCTTGTCGCCCTTGTTCGGCGGATAAGGAATGCGGTGCACCAGCAACAGCAGGTCTTCCACGTGTCACCCCAGGTCTTTGACGATGTGCGGACCGAGTGCGTTCGCCAGCGGCAGCGGCAGTTTCTGCCACAGCTTGATGAACAGTTGGTACTTCGGGTTGAGCGGATTGACGTCCGGCAGCTCCGCCGATGCCACCAGCCGATAAGCATACGGCAGCGGCTGGGCGGTGAATCCCCAGTTCTTCTTGAAGTCGAACGCACCGGTGCCACGCTTGCTGCGGCCGAAATCGAACAGCCGGTACCCCTTCGCGGCCGATGCCTGCATCAGGTTCCAGTACATGAAGTCGTTGCCGGCCACGTCGCGCGCGACCGGCATGCCGCCGCCATAATAGGGCAGCACTTCATCGCGGAAGAAAAAGCTCAGCACGCCGGCCACCAGGCGCTTTTCGGCGCCCTCGCCCTGCACGATCACGCGTACTTCGCAATCGTCGCCGAATTCCTCTTTCAGCAACCGGAAGTATTTCTTTGAAAATACCGGTGTGCCGAGCCGGTGCACGCTGCTTGCGTAAGCGCTGAAAAAGCGCTCGACGTCCTGGTCGATTTCGCCCGCCAGCCCCAGCTTGATGCCCTTGCGCACCATCGCGCGCTGCTTGCGCGGAATCGCGTTCATGTTGGCCTCGTCGTCCGCGCTGATCTCCTTGCGGAACGTGACGTACAGGTCCTTGCCCAGCCAGGCCGGATCGTCCGGATGGGCCGGCGTGACAGTGCGGTATTCGAGATGGCCGACATTGAGCGACTGCGCCAGTTGCAACGCTTCCGCATCGAGTGCCGCGCGCGCCGCGCCGGTGCGCGCGGCCACGCCGCCATAGACGCAGAATGGCAGCGCGACCAGCGAGTGGCCGAACAGACGGCTTTTGATCTGCGCCAGTGGCAGCACGCCTTCGATCTGCCCGTCACGCTCGGCCAGGAAGAACCAGGTGCGGTGGCCGAAGGCTGCTTCAATGACCCGCTGCCAGCCGGCGCGATGAAAGAACGTGGCCTCCGGACAGGCTTGCACGAACGAATCCCAGCGTGCCCGGTCCGCAGCATCCGCGCCCAGCAGCCGGACGGACAAGGGTCCGGGTTCTGCGGCAGGCGGCATGGGGGATCCAGGTTCGGCCGCAGGGTTGGCAACTGCATCGGCAGCCACCTGCGCGCGCTGCATGGCCTGTTCGATGATGGCGCTCATGCACGCTCCAGGAAGATGCGGTCCATCCGGTCCCACTGGAAATCGCGCGTCAGCGCGCGAATCCGGCGCTCCATGCGCTCCAGGTTCACGTAATGCCGGAAGCGGGTCTTGGCGCCCACGCCGCCGATACGCGGCTGGTCCGGATCGATTTCCCAGGGGTGGAAATAAAAGATCGCTGGCTGGCCATCCTCGCGGTTGACCCGCCGCATCAGGCGGCGCGACAACGCATAGGGCAGCAGGCGGAAATAGCCGCCGCCGCCGGCCGGCAGGTTACGTTCCATCATGCGCACCGTGGTGATCGGTACTTCCAGCAGGCCGTCGGTGCCGTTCGGGTAGAAGGCGAAGCGGGGCGCGTCCGGCATGCCATAGTGATCATGCGCGATCGGGTAGATCGACGAACTGTAGCGATAACCTGCCTCCTGCAGCACGTCCAGTGCCCACAGGTTGGCGGGGCCGATCGAGAAGCTGGGCGCGCGGTAGCCCAGCACCGGCGCGCCGCCGATGTCTTCCAGGATTGCCTTGCTGCGGGTGACATCGTCGAAAAACTGGGCGCGCGTCTGGTCCGAAGCGCGCAGGTGGGCGTAGCCGTG
>DASVVD010000437.1:0-3248 GCA_036386715.1 Pseudoduganella sp. | reverse complement strand
CGCGTCTTCCACCGTCATGTCCAGCACTTCGGTGATGCTCTTGCCCTTGTAATGGACCTCGAGCGTCTCGCGGTTGTAGCGCTTGCCGTGGCACACATCGCACGGCACGTACACGTCCGGCAGGAAGTGCATTTCCACCTTCAGCACGCCGTCGCCCTGGCACGCCTCGCAGCGGCCGCCCTTCACGTTGAACGAGAAGCGCCCGGCGCTGTAGCCGCGTTCCTTGGCGGTCGGCACGGTCGAGAACAGGTCGCGGATCGGCGTGAACAGGCCGGTATACGTGGCCGGATTCGAGCGCGGCGTGCGGCCGATCGGTGCCTGGTCGACGGAGATGACCTTGTCGAAATGTTCCAGGCCGCTGATCGACTCGTGCTCCGCCGGCTCGGTCTGCGAACCGTACAGGTGGCGCGACAGGGCGGGGTACAGCGTGTCGTTGACCAGCGTGGATTTGCCGGAACCGGAAACGCCCGTCACGCAGGTCAGCAGGCCGACCGGCACCGACAGGGTCTGGTTCTTCAGGTTGTTGCCCTTGGCGCCGGTGATCACCAGCTGGCGGTTCGGGTCCGCCGCATGACGCTTCTTCGGCACCTCGATCCGCATGGAACCGTTCAGGTACTGCGCCGTCAGCGATTCCTTGTTCTTCAGGATATCCTTCAGCGAGCCGGCCGCGATCACGTCGCCGCCGTGCACGCCGGCACCCTTGCCCATGTCGACGATATAGTCGGCGGTGCGGATCGCATCCTCGTCGTGCTCCACCACGAGCACGCTGTTGCCGATATCGCGCAGGTGCTTCAGCGTCTCGATCAGGCGGTCGTTGTCGCGCTGGTGCAGGCCGATCGACGGTTCGTCGAGCACGTACATCACCCCCGTCAGGCCGGAACCGATCTGCGACGCCAGGCGGATACGCTGCGCTTCGCCGCCGGACAGCGTGTCGGCCGAACGGTCCAGCGACAGGTAATCGAGGCCCACGTTGTTCAGGAACGAGAGGCGCGAGATGATTTCCTTGACGATGCGGTCGGCGATGTCGCGCTTGGCGCCTTTCAGCTTCAGTTGCTCGAAGAACGACAGCGTCTCGCGCAGCGGCTTCTCGGCGATCTCGTAGATCGCCCGTTCCTGCTTGCCGGTGCCCACTTTCACGTGGCGCGCTTCCACGCGCAGGCGCGCGCCTTCGCAGGTGGGGCACTTTTTCTCGTTGATGAACTTGGCCAGCTCTTCCTTGACGGCCATCGAGTCGGTTTCGCGGTAACGGCGCGAGAGGTTGTTGACCACGCCCTCGAACGGATGTTCCTTGACGACCGCGCGGCCGCGCTCGTTCACATACGAGAACGGCAGCGAGGTCTTGCCCGAACCATGCAGCACGGCGTTCTGCGCGGTGGCATTCAGTTTCTCGAACGGTGCATCGAGGTCGAAACCGTAATAGGTCGCCAGGCTTTGCAGCATCGAGAAGTAGAACTGGTTGCGGCGGTCCCAGCCTTTCACGGCGCCGGAGGCAAGGGACAGATTCGGGAACGCCACGATGCGTTTCGGATCGAAGAATTCGATATGGCCCAGGCCGTCGCACTCGGGGCAGGCGCCCATCGGGTTATTGAACGAGAACAGGCGCGGTTCCAGCTCCTGCAGCGAATAGCCGCAGCTGGTACAGGCGAACTTGTTCGAATAGACATGTTCGGTGCCGGCATCCATGTCGTAGGCCACCGCGCGGCCGTCGGCCAGGCGCAGTGCCGTTTCAAAGCTTTCGGCCAGGCGCTGCTTGATCTCGGGGTTCACCTTCACGCGGTCGATGACCACATCGATGGTGTGCTTTTCCGTTTTCTTCAGCTTCGGCAGGTCGTCCACTTCGTAGATCTTCGCTTCGTGCGTGCCGCTCTGCACGCGGAAGCGCACGAAACCATGGGCCTGCATCTGCTCGAACAGGTCCACGTGCTCACCCTTGCGGTTGGCCACCACGGGCGCCATGATCATCAGCTTGGTACCCTCCGGCATGGCCAGCACGGCATCGACCATCTGCGAAACCGATTGCGCCGACAACGCGTGGTCCGGGTGGTTGATGCAATAGGGCGTGCCCACGCGGGCATACAGCAGGCGCAGGTAATCGTGGATTTCCGTCACGGTGCCCACGGTGGAACGCGGGTTGTGCGACGTGGCCTTCTGCTCGATCGAAATGGCCGGCGACAGGCCCTCGATCAGGTCGACGTCCGGTTTTTCCATCAGCTGCAGGAACTGGCGCGCATACGCCGACAGCGATTCGACGTAACGGCGCTGGCCTTCCGCGTACAGCGTGTCGAACGCCAGCGAGGACTTGCCGGAACCGGACAGCCCGGTAATCACGATCAGCTTGTTGCGGGGCAGGTCGAGATTGATGTTCTTCAGGTTGTGCGTACGCGCGCCGCGGATGCGGATTTCTTCCATGTATGTATGTGCCTTGAGTGCGAGGAAAAACGACAGGAACGGTCAGCCCGAACTGGTGCCCGCTTCAAACTGGTGCCCGCTTCATGTAAAGCTGACACGATGCGGAGGGCGGCTTCCGGAGACCACAGTCTAGTCACAATGCTGGCGTTCGATTCGATTTCAAGGGCACCGGGTCATTTTGACGCCGGTCAGGACAAGAACGAGCCGTGGCTGTGAATACTGTATATAATACCAGTATTCAATATCCAGTGCTCGCACGCGTGGAAAACGGGTTGCAAAATTCATCCGTCGCGCAATGTGTTGTCCGTGAGCCCTGTCTTATAATGATCGTTTGGTAAAAATTCACGCAGGAGTACTACATGGCATCTGTCAATAAAGTCATCATCGTCGGCAACCTGGGCCGCGACCCGGAAATCCGCTACATGCCGAGCGGCGATGCCATCGCGAACATTGCCGTGGCCACGTCGTTCAAGTCGAAGGACCGCAATACCGGCGAGCAGAAGGAAATCACCGAGTGGCACCGTATCTCGTTCTTCGGCCGCCTGGCCGAGATCGTGGGCCAGTACCTGAAGAAAGGTTCGTCGGTCTACGTCGAGGGCCGCCTGCAGACCCGCAAGTACACCGACAAGGACGGTGTCGAGAAGTACGCAACCGACATCGTCGCGCAGGAAATGCAGATGCTGGGCGGCCGCCAGGGCATGGGTGGCGGCATGGATGACGGCGGCGGCTACGAGCCGCAACAGCGCCCGGCCCCGCGCCAGGCCCCGCCGGCACCGGCAGCCCGCCCGCAGCCGCAGCGTCCGGCGCCGAACTTCTCGGATATGGATGACGACATTCCG
>DASVVD010000436.1:0-4677 GCA_036386715.1 Pseudoduganella sp. | reverse complement strand
CGGCCTGGCCGCCGGCGACCGCGTGATCGTCGAAGGCATCCAGAAGGTCAAGCCGGGCGCGCCTGCCGTCGTCGCTGCCAATCCGGCCCCCGCCGCAGCCAGCACCGCCGCCGCCAAGCCGGCCGCCGCTGCCCAATAAGCAAGCAGGAGTCTATTAAATGGCAAGATTTTTCATCGATCGCCCCATCTTCGCATGGGTGATCGCCATCGTCATCATGCTCGCGGGCGGCCTCGCGATCTGGGGACTGCCGATCGCGCAGTACCCGAGCATTGCCCCGCCTTCGATCTCGATTTCCGGCTCGTACCCGGGTGCTTCCGCGAAAACCGTGGAAGACGCGGTCACGCAGGTCATCGAACAGAAGATGAAGGGCATCGACGGCCTGCGCTACATGTCGTCGAGTTCCGATTCGGCCGGCGGCATCGGCATCACGCTCACGTTCAAGAGCGGTACCAATCCCGACATCGCCCAGGTCCAGGTGCAGAACAAGCTGCAGCTGGCCACGCCGCTGCTGCCCACCGCGGTAACGCAGCAGGGCCTGGTGGTGTCGAAAGCCACCAAGAACTTCCTGCTGGTGCTGGGCTTCGTTTCCGAAGACAACAGCATGAACCAGGCCGACCTGGGCGACTACGTGGCGGCCAACGTGCTCGACCCGCTGTCGCGCGTGCAGGGCGTGGGCGACGTGACCCTGTTCGGTTCGCAGTACGCCATGCGTATCTGGCTCGATCCGACCAAGCTGCAAAGCTACCAGCTGACGCCGGCCGACGTGATCAACGCCGTGCAGGCGCAGAACTCGGAAGTCTCCGCCGGTGAACTGGGCGGCGCGCCCGCCGTGCCGGGCCAGCAGCTGAACGCCACCGTGACGGCGCAGAGCCGCCTGCAGACCGCCGAGCAGTTCGGCGCGATCCTGCTGAAAACGCAGGCCACCGGCGCCACCGTGCACCTGCGCGACGTGGCCAAGATGGAACTGGGCCGCGAAAACTACGCCACCGTGGCGCGCTTCAACGGCAAGCCCGCCGCCGGCGTGGCACTGAAACTGGCGACCGGCGCCAACGCGCTGGACACGGCCAAGGCCGTGGAAGCCAAGATCGCCGACATGGGCAAGCTGTTCCCGAAAGGGATGAAGGCCGTGGTGGCATTCGACACCACGCCGTTCGTCAAGCTGTCGATCGAGGAAGTGGTCAAGACGCTGGCCGAAGCCATCGTGCTGGTGTTCCTGGTGATGTACCTGTTCCTGCAGAATTTCCGCGCCACGCTGATCCCGACGATGGCGGTGCCGGTGGTGCTGCTGGGTACCTTCGCCGTGCTGTCGGCGCTGGGCTATTCGATTAACACGCTGACGATGTTCGCGATGGTGCTGGCGATCGGCCTGCTGGTCGACGATGCGATCGTGGTGGTGGAAAACGTCGAGCGGGTGATGACGGAAGAGGGCCTGTCGCCGAAAGAGGCGACCAAGAAATCGATGGGCCAGATTTCCGGCGCGCTGGTCGGTATCGCCATGGTGCTGTCCGCCGTGTTCGTGCCGATGGCGTTCTTCGGCGGCTCGACCGGCGTGATCTATCGCCAGTTCTCGATCACGATCGTGTCGGCGATGGTGCTGTCGGTGATCGTGGCCATGGTCTTCACGCCGGCGCTGTGTGCCACGTTCCTGAAGCCGGTGGAAAAAGGCCATCACCTGACCAACCGCGGCTTCTTCGGCTGGTTCAACCGCACGTTCGAGAAGAGCACCGACAAGTACCAGGGCGTGGTGGCCACCATGATCCGCCGCCGCGCGCCGTCGATGATCGTCTACGCCGTGCTGCTGGCCGTGCTGGCCGTGGTGTTCATGCGCCTGCCGACGTCGTTCCTGCCGGAAGAAGACCAGGGCGTGCTGTTCACGCAGATCCAGCTGCCGACCGGCGCCACGCAGGAACGCACGCTGAAGACGATCGAAAAGGTCGAGAACTACTTCATGAACGATGAAAAGGCCAACGTGGCTTCCATCTTCTCGGTGGCCGGCTTCTCGTTCGGCGGCAATGGCCAGAACACCGGTATTGCCTTCGTGCGGATGAAGGACTGGTCCGAGCGTTCGGGCAAGGAAAACCGCGTCAGCGCGATCGCCGGCCGTGCCATGGGCACGCTGCTGCAGCTGCGCGATTCGATGGTGTTCTCGTTCGCGCCGCCTGCGGTGATCGAACTGGGCAATGCCTCCGGCTTCGACCTGCAGCTGCAGGACGTGGGCGGCGTGGGCCACGGCGCACTGATGGCGGCGCGCAACCAGCTGCTCGGCATGGCCGCGCAGAACAAGATGCTGGCGGGCGTGCGCCCGAACGGCCAGGAAGATACGCCGCAGTACAAGGTCACCATCGACCAGCAGAAAGCCACCGCGCTGGGCCTGGCCGTGGCGGACGTGAACCGCGTGCTGTCGGTGGGCTGGGGTTCGTCGTATGTGAACGACTTCGTCGACCGTGGCCGCGTGAAGAAGGTGTTCATGCAGGGCCAGCCCGATTCGCGCATGTCGCCGGAAGACCTGTCCAAGTGGTTCGTGCGCAACGACGCCGGCGAGATGGTGCCGTTCTCGGCGTTCTCCAGCGGCGAGTGGATCTATGCATCGCCGCGCCTGGAACGCTACAACGGCCTGTCGTCCGTCAACATCCAGGGCAGCCCCGCACCGGGCGTGAGCTCCGGCGCGGCAATGGCCGAAGTGGAAAAGATGGTCGCGCAACTGCCGCCGGGCATCGGCTACGAATGGACCGGCTTGTCGGTGGAAGAACGCGAATCCGGTTCGCAGACGCCGATGCTGTACACGATCTCGATCCTGATCGTGTTCCTGTGCCTGGCCGCGCTGTATGAAAGCTGGTCGGTGCCGTTCTCGGTGCTGCTGGTGATCCCGCTGGGTATCATCGGTACCGCGATCGCCACGTGGGGCTTCCACCTGTCGAACGACGTGTACTTCCAGGTCGGCCTGCTGACCGTGGTCGGCCTGGCGGCGAAGAACGCGATCCTGATCGTGGAATTCGCCAAGGAGCTGGAGGAGGGCGGCATGCACGTGCGTGAAGCCACGCTGGAAGCGGTGAAGCTGCGCCTGCGCCCGATCCTGATGACGTCGATCGCCTTCGGCCTGGGCGTGCTGCCGCTGGCCCTGTCGAGCGGCGCCGGTTCGGGCAGCCAGAACGCCATCGGCGTGGCCGTGCTGGGCGGCATGCTGACGGCAACGTTCCTCGGCATCTTCTTCGTGCCGGTGTTCTTCGTGCTGGTGCGCAGCACCTTCGCAGCGAAAAAAGCAAAGGATGCGCCGCCGGCCGCCGGCACCATCGTTAAGGAAACACATTAATATGACCAAGACCCTGATTACCCTGGCCGTGACGGCACTGCTGGCCGGCTGCAACCTGGCGCCCATCTACGAGCGCCCCGCGGCGCCGGTAACGCCGGCATGGCCGCAAGGCGATGCTTACCAGCCCGCGCAGGCGGACGGCAAGCAGGCCTATGAGATCCAGTGGCGCGAATTCATCGCCGATCCGCAGCTCGAGCAGCTGGTGGAACTGGCGCTGGCCAACAACCGCGACCTGCGCGTGTCGATCCTCAATATCGAGGCCGCCCGCGCGCAGTACGGTGTGAGCCGCGCCGAGCGCGTGCCGGCCCTGAACGCCAGCGTGGGCCAGACGGCCCAGCGCGTGCCGGACAACCTGTCCCCCAATGGCGACGGCTACATCACCCGCCAGTACACGGCGGGCCTGGGTATTCCGGCCTTCGAGCTGGACTTCTTCGGCCGCGTGAAAAACCTGTCGGAAGCAGCGCTGCAGCAGTACCTGGGCACCGAAGAGGCGCGCCGGTCGCAGCAGATCAGCCTGGTTTCGGAAGTGGCCAATGCCTGGCTGACGCTGGCCGCCGACCAGGAGCGCCTGCGCCTGGCGCAGGACACGCTGAAGAGCCAGCAGATCTCGTATGAGCTCAGCAAGCGCCGCTTCGAGGCGGGCGCCACGTCGGGCCTGGACATGTACGAGGCCCAGACCAGCGTGGAAACCGCCCGCAGCGACGTGGCCATCTACACCGCCCAGGTGGCGGCGGACCAGAACGCGCTGACCCTGCTGGCCGGCGCCGCGGTGCCTGCCGAGCTGCTGCCGCAAGGTACGCTGCAGTCGGTCACGCAGCTGGCCGACCTGCCGGAAGGCATGCCTTCCGAAGTGCTGCAGCGCCGGCCGGACGTGCTGTCCGCAGAGCGGACACTGCAGGCCTACAACGCCAATATCGGCGTGGCCCGGGCCGCATTCTTCCCGAGCATCTCGCTGACGGCTTCGGCTGGCGCGGCCAGCGGCGCCCTGTCGAACCTGTTCAAGGCCGGCGCCGGCACGTGGACGTTCATTCCGCAGCTCACGCTGCCGATCTTCGCGGGCGGCCGCAACCAGGCCAACCTGGACCTGGCGCGCACCAACCGCGACATCGCCGTGGCGCAGTATGAAAAGGCGATCCAGTCGGCCTTCCGCGAGGTTTCCGACGCGCTGGCCCAGCGCGGCACGCTCGACGAGCGCGTGGCATCGCAGGCCGCCCTGGTGGAAGCGTCGGGCAAGAGCTACCGGATCCACGAGCAGCGCTACCAGAAGGGCGCCGAGTCGTACCTGAACGCGCTGGTGTCGCAGCGCACGCTGTATGCGGCGCAGCAGACGTATATCAGTGCGCGGCTGGCGAAGGCGAGCAACCAG
>DASVVD010000435.1:0-5096 GCA_036386715.1 Pseudoduganella sp. | reverse complement strand
CAACGAAGCAGCCTCGATTTTGCACGAAGCCATGCAGGCCAGCTGGGGACCGATTTCCCAGCACGGCCGCCTGCACGACCGCGCCAGCTATCGCTACTACTGGACGATACTGCAGCGCGCCAGGCTGACCGGCCTGAACCTGCCGGAGGCGGCAAGCGCGCTGCTGCAATCGGTGCAGGAAGCGACACAAAACGCGGCGCAAGAAGCGACGCAAAAAGCGCAACCCAACGCAACGGAAAATACCTGATGTCCATTTTAAAATTCATCGCCGCCTGTGGCGCCGCGTGCGCGCTGGCGTGCGCCCCGTCGGCCCACGCTGCGACCGAGAACGCCAAGCCGAAAGCCGAAGCGAAGAAGAAGGCCGCCGCCAAGCCGAAGCAGGATGGCAGCACTGCCAAGACAAAGACCAGGGCCAAGGCCAAGCCGGCGCCCGTGGCACCGGCCGAGCCCGATCCCGAAGCGGACGAGCCGGAAGTGGCCGGCTCCACCGTGATCGACTACGACTGCGAACTGGGCAACAAGGTCACGCTGTACCAGAACGCCGGCGACGAAGGCCATGTCGCACTGCGCTGGAAGACCCGCCTGCACCGCCTGACGCGCGTGGCGACGACGACCGGCGCGCAGCGCTTCGAGAACAAGCACTATGGCCTGATCTGGATCGGCATTCCCGCCAAGGCCATGCTGCTCGATTCCAAGAAGAACCGCCAGCTGGCCAACGAATGCCGCAACGCCGAGCAGCTGAAACCTGCGGAAGCGCCGGCCATCATCGAAGCGGCTGCCCCGGCAACCCCGGCCGCCCCGGCAACGTCCGCAGCGCAGGAAGCGGCGCCGGCCGCATCAAAGGCAACCATGTAATCACCGTGACAGGAGCCGCTAACACAAGCCGCAGGGCAGCCATATGGCTTGTGTTAACGGCTCTAAAGACAAGCAGTACCCTCGATCAATATACGACGCCCACCTGAAGGAGAGGTTATGTCTAGCAACACTTTCAACACGCTCAAGGATTTCCCGATTTCCGGCAAAACCAAGGGCAAGCTGTACTCCCTGCCCGCGCTGGAACAGGCCCTGGGCGCCAAGATCTCCCGCCTGCCGGTGTCGATCCGCGTGGTGCTCGAATCCGTGCTGCGCAACTGCGACGGCAAGAAGGTCACCGAAGAACACGTCAGGCAGCTGGCCAACTGGGCACCGACGGCCGACCGTACGGACGAGATCCCGTTCGTCGTCGCCCGCGTGGTGCTGCAGGACTTCACCGGCGTGCCACTGCTGGCCGACCTGGCCGCGATGCGCAACGTCGCCTACAAGCAGGGCGCCAACCCGAAGAAGATCGAGCCGCTGGTGCCGGTCGACCTGGTCGTCGACCACTCGGTCACGATCGACCACTTCCGCGAGCCGAACGCGCTGGACCTGAACATGAAGCTGGAATTCTCGCGCAACAACGAGCGCTACCAGTTCATGAAATGGGGCATGCAGGCATTCGACACGTTCGGCGTGGTGCCACCGGGCTTCGGCATCGTCCACCAGGTCAACCTGGAAGACCTGGCCCGCGGCGTGCACAACAACAACGGCGTGTACTATCCGGATTCGCTGGTGGGCACCGACTCGCACACCACCATGATCAACGGTATCGGCGTGGTGGGCTGGGGCGTGGGCGGCATCGAGGCGGAAGCCGGCATGCTGGGCCAGCCGGTGTACTTCCTGACGCCGGACGTGATCGGCGTGAACCTGACCGGCCGGCTGCGCGAAGGCTGCACCGCGACCGACCTGGTGCTGACCATCACCGAACTGCTGCGCAAGGAAAAAGTCGTCGGCAAGTTCGTCGAATTCTTCGGCGAAGGCACCGAGTCGCTGTCCGTGACGGACCGCGCCACCATCGGCAACATGGCCCCGGAATACGGCGCCACGATGGGCTTCTTCCCGGTCGACGACAAGACCATCGACTACTTCGTGGGCACTGGCCGCACCGAGGAAGAAATCGCCGCGTTCCAGGCCTACTTCAAGGCCCAGGGCATGTACGGCGTGGCCAAGGCCGGCGAACTCGACTTCACGCGTGAAGTGAACCTGGACCTGTCGACGGTCACCCCGTCGCTGGCCGGCCCGAAGCGTCCGCAGGACCGTATCGAGATCGGCAACGTGAAGTCCACCTTCACCGACCTGTTCTCCAAGCCGACCACGCAGAACGGCTTCAACAAGAACCCGGCCGACCTGACCACTACCTACGAAACGACCAACAACGTGCAGGTGAAGAACGGCGACATCCTGATCGCCGCGATCACCTCGTGCACCAACACGTCGAACCCGAGCGTGCTGCTGGCCGCCGGCCTGCTGGCGAAGAAGGCCGTGGAAGCCGGCCTGACGGTGGCCCCGCACATCAAGTCGTCGCTGGCCCCCGGCTCGCGCGTGGTGACCGAATACCTGGAAGCGGCCGGCCTGCTGCCGTACCTGGACAAGCTGGGCTTCGGCGTCACCGCCTACGGCTGCACCACGTGTATCGGCAATGCGGGCGACCTGACCCCGGAACTGAACGCGGCGATCACCACCAACGACATCGTGGCCGCGGCCGTGCTGTCCGGTAACCGCAACTTCGAAGCGCGTATCCACCCGAACATCCGCGCCAACTTCCTGGCCTCGCCACCACTGGTCGTCGCCTACGCGATCGCCGGCAACGTGACGCGCGACCTGATGACCGAGCCGGTCGGCAAGGGCACCAATGGCCGCGACGTGTACCTGGGCGACATCTGGCCGACCTCGGCCGAGATCGAGTCGCTGATGAAGTTCGCGATGAACTCGGAAGTGTTCAAGGCCAACTACGCTCAGGTAAAGAGCAACCCGGGCAAGCTGTGGGAAGACGTGTCGACGGTCGAAGGCCAGGTCTACAACTGGCCCGATTCGACCTATATCGCCGAGCCGCCATTCTTCGAGAACTTCGAAATGACGCCGCCGGTCTCCGACAGCGCCAACATCACCGGCGCGCGCGCACTGGGCGTGTTCGGCGACTCGATCACCACCGACCACATCTCCCCGGCCGGCTCGATCAAGGAAGACGGCCCTGCCGGCAAGTGGCTGAAGGAAAACGGCGTGCTGAAGGCCGACTTCAACTCGTACGGCTCGCGCCGCGGCAACCACGAGATCATGATGCGCGGCACCTTCGCCAACGTGCGGATCAAGAACCGCATGATCCCGGCCAAGGCCGACGGTTCCGCGGTCGAAGGCGGCATCACGCTGCACCAGCCGTCCGGCGAACAACTGTCGATCTACGACGCGGCCATGAAGTACGTCGCCGACGGCACCCCGACCATGATCTTCGGCGGTGAGGAATACGGCACCGGCTCGTCGCGCGACTGGGCCGCGAAGGGCACCCAGCTGCTGGGCGTGAAGGCCGTGATCGTCCGTTCTTTCGAGCGTATCCACCGTTCCAATCTGGTGGGCATGGGCGTGCTGCCGCTGCAGTTCATCGGCACCGACAGCGTCGATTCGCTGGGCATCACCGGCAAGGAAAGCTATGACCTGATCGGCCTGGATGGCGAGATCAAGCCGCAGCAACTGGCCACCCTGGTGATCCACCGCGAAGACGGCTCGAAGCAGGAAGTCACCGTGCTGCTGCGCATCGACACCCCGATCGAAGTCGACTACTACAAGCATGGCGGCATCCTGCCATTCGTGCTGCGCCAGCTGCTGGCCGCGTAAGCGCCAGCAGCTCCGCTCAGAAACGCCGGGTTCGCCCGGCGTTTTTTTATTTCCTCAAAACCAGGGACGCAAAACCAGGGACGGACCCTGGTTTTGAGGAAATAAAGCGCTTCGGCCGCCCTGCTCCCGCTGCGCGGACAGACGCCGGCCGAATCAACTACAATACGTTGACAAGATTTTTTACCACTACCGAGATCGTTAGCGCCATGCGTCGCCCATCCAAAGATTCATCCCAAAAATTGTCTGCCGACAGCCAGCGCCTTTCCACCCTTGCCCAGGCCGTCGGCCAGGCAGGCAGCCGTCTCGAAGAGCGCAGCTGGGAGCGCGCGCTCGACGTGCAGCTGACCAAGCTGCTCAAGACCAGCCACCAGGACACCGTCGATGCCGCCCTGAACAGCCTGTTCGCGGCCGACCTGACCGCCTACGACGTATTGATGGACAGCGTGGAAGCCGTCAGCGAATCCACCACCATCACGGTCGAGACCGAAGGCGCGCCGGTGCAGTACGACGTGCTGCTGGTCGCCGCGCCGATCCTGGCGTGGACCCGCTATGCCATCGCTTCGGGCCCGATTCCTGCCGATGTGCTGAACACATTGTCCGCGCACTTCTCCGCGCATTTGCTGGCGGACGGCACGAAACTGGCCATGGCATCGAACCTGTTCTCGATCGACCAGCTGCCGCGCACGCATGCCGAAACATATGCCAAGATGAACAAGTTGGCCCAGGCAGCGGTCAAGGGCGTGGCCGTGAAGTCGGATGTGAAGCCGCCGGAAACCGCGCCGTTCCTGGCCGACACGCGCTACCTGATGGCCGCCGTGGTGGCCCCGGCCGGCAGCCCGCTGTTCCGCTGGCAGATGCCGGGCGCCCACCTGCACCAGGCGGACGAGCGCCGCACGGCGCTGGAAGCCTGGCGCACGCAGGCAACACCCACCGTGGCGCGCCTGCTGCCGGGCTGCGGCATCGAATTGCTGCTGCCGGAAGCGTATTACATGGCCTGCCGCGAGGCCGACAAGCTGATCCGCCCCGTGTCGATCCGCGCCGCCGTGCATTACCTTACGCATACGCTGGCATGCGAGCCTGCCGACCTGCGCGCGGTGATTGCCGGCTTCGGCGAGGAAGCCGCCGAGGGCCAGGTGGACGAATACCGCGTGGCCTTTACCCGCCGCGCCGATACCGATGTGATCTATGGCGTGGTCTGGCCGCTGTATGGCCAGGAAGACGAAGAAGGCACGCCGCCGGAAGGCCCGCTCGCCGGCGGCATCGGCGCCCTGCTCACGCCGCGTACGCCGGTCGAGGAAATCGTCGAGCACCTGACCGAAGCCGGTGTCACCGTGGTGAAAAAACTGTCGGAGCGCTACGTGGCCGAGTATTGCGACGACTGCGGCGCGCCGCTGTTCGCCGACCCGGCGGGC
>DASVVD010000434.1:0-2046 GCA_036386715.1 Pseudoduganella sp. | reverse complement strand
ATGCGGCAGCGCGGCCTGCTGCGCGGCAGGCAGCGCCGCCACGACCTGTTCGGCACGCACGCCCAGCGCACCCTCGATGCCGCCCAGCTGGCGGAACACGTCGAAGCGCAGCAGGCCATCGTCGCCGCGCTGGCGGTACAGTTCATCGAGGCAGTACTGCAGCAGCGGCAGCACGTCCGGGCTGGCGCGGGCGGCATCGCACAGTACATCGTCCAGGCTGGCGCCGGTACCGGCATCGCGCTCGAACACCAGCCGGGCGGCGCGGGCCGGCTCGCGCACCATCTGGGCGATACCCGCGCCATCGGGCGGGTCGACATCGAAATGGCCGCCGCGGGTCTTCAGCGCCATCATTTCCGGCACCGCCATCAGCTGCGGATAGAAATCGTTGCGGCAGGCCAGCAGCACCAGCACATTGGCGCGCGCCAGGCGGTCCAGCGCGTGGAAGAATGCCGCGCGTTCGGCATCGCCCGCCGCGGCACGGAACACCGCTTCGAGCCGGTCGACGAACACGGCCAGCCGCGCCGGGCCGGCGGACGAGAGCAGGGCGGCCACCGCCGCCGGTTCGTCATCGAGCCGCTGGCCCAGTGACACCGCGTCCATGCCGTCAAGCAGGAGCGTGCCGTCGCGCTCGGCATCGAGCAGCACGGCGGCCAGCGCGCCGAGCAGGCCGCTGCCGCCCAGGTCCGCGCAATCCATGTGCAGCGGGCAGTCGATGGCCGCCAGGCCGCCGTTCGCCACCGTCAGCTGGGGCAGCAGGCCGGCACGCACCAGCGACGTCTTGCCGGAGCCGGAGGCGCCCAGCACGAGCGCCATCGCGCAGCCGCCGCTGACCTGATCGAGCACCGTCTCGCGCAGGCGCGTGGCCGCCTGCACGCGGCCGAAGAAGATCGCCGCGTGGCTTTCCTCGAACGCGGCCAGGCCCCGGAACGGCGAGCCGCCGTCCCAGGCATCGGCGCGCGCTTCTTCTTCCACCACCTCGGCAATGGCCCGGTAGCCGCGCTTGCGCACCGTTTCGATATAGCGCGGCGCGGTGCTGGAATCGCCGAGCGCCTTGCGCAACTGGGCGATCGCCTTGTGCACCGGGTTGTCGCCGAGCTCCGGCGAACCCCAGCATTTTTCCAGCAGTTCCTCGGCCGGAATCACCGCATGGGGGTGGCGGCAAAGGTAGCGCAGCACATCCATTGCACGCGGTTCCAGGCCCACGCGCGTCTCGCCCATGCGCACGGCATTGCCCGCCACTTCCACTTGCCACTCGCCGAAGCGAAACCCGCGGTGATTCATCCGATCGCCAACCCTGAAATTTTTATCTTTTTAAATCAACGACTTGAGTCTTCCGGAAGGTTTCCGGAAGGCGCCGGAAGACCGCTCTGGCTAGAGTGCACTTAACTGATAAGCATCAATCTTAACATTTCTTAAAATCAAATAGATGTCAAAATTCAATCCGTTTGTCGACCGTGAAGAATTCTCGCGGCGCTACCTGAAGCCCTTGCTGATCGATGCGCTGCAGGTGCGGCTGGATGCTTGGCCGGTCGCGCTGGCCTTGTCGCCAGGAGCAATCGTCGACCGGACCGGTTGCGCTGCCGAGCGTTCCGGCGTGCCGGACGGCGCCATCGATGAGCCGCGGTTCGTCCGCACGCAGCGCGGCTGGACGTGGCGCGATCATGCATTATTGCAATGGCAAAGCGGCAGCGCAGTGACCCATCGCCGCATGTCCGAACAGGAACACCGGTATGACGTGATCCTGTCCGAGCAGCCGGACATGGCCGGCGTGCCGCGCCTGACCATCGACCTGCATGCGCTGCGCACCCGCTACGAACACGATGCCGTTGCCCAGCGCGGCGCGGACGGTGCAACGCTGGAACTGGGTGCCGGCTGGGCCAGGCTGACGCTGCGCTGGTCGCTGCGGCTGCAACTGGTGGTCACGGCGGCCGGCCGGGCCAACGTGATCAGTTGCGCCCGGCGGGTGACACCGCACGCCGATGCCGGCCGCACCGGCCCTTATGTCACCGCGGATCCGCTGGGCCGCCTGCTGGACGTGCGGCGGCT
>DASVVD010000433.1:0-3502 GCA_036386715.1 Pseudoduganella sp. | reverse complement strand
ATGCCGCCGCACGGCTGTCGGGCCGCCTGTCCACGCTGGCGGCCCGCCACCGCGTGTGGCTGGTGGCCGGCATCGGCACCGACGACAACGGCCGCAAGCACAACCTGGCCTGGCTCTTCGCACCGGATGGCCGGCTCGATGCCCGCTACGTCAAGCACCACATGGCGCCGCCCGAGCGCGAATTCCTGCCCGGCGCGCAATACGCGGTGCGCAGCATCGGCGGCAGCGCCTACGGCCTGGCGATCTGCAAGGACATGCATTTTGCAGGCATGGGCCGCGCCTATGGCCAGCGCCAGGCGCAGGCGATGCTGGTGCCGGCCTGGGATTTCACGCTCGATGCGAAATATGCGGCGAGATTGTCCGCCCTGCGTGGCGTGGAAAGCGGTTTCGCCATGGCCCGCACGGCACGCGAAGGCCTGCTGACGGTGACCGATGCCTATGGCCGCGTGGTGGCGGAAAGCCGTTCGGCGCCGCTGCCGGGCGCCACGCTGCTGGCGACCATGCCGGCACAGCGGCTCGATACGCTCTACGCCCGCACCGGCGACTGGTTCGGCTGGCTGTGCACCGGCGCCGCGGCGCTGATGCTGTTGCCGTGGCGTCGCCTGCTTCAGGCGGGGAAGGAAAAGCCGGCGGGGTATGCGTGAAAGCCGTCGAAATCGGCTTTGCCGACCGGCACGCCGGCCTGCCTTGCGATCGCATACACCATGCTGAAATGGAAGAAGAAGTTGGGCAGGCCGTACAGTAAAAAGTAGTCGGGTCCGTCGAGACGCAGCTCGGCGAAGCCCGCCACCGTATCGACCTGGCGGCTGGCCGCGTTGTCGAACACCTCGTCGAACGCCTCGGCAGGCAGGTCGCGCAGGTAGGCGGCCGTGCGCGCCAGTTCGCCGCGCACGCCGTCGAGCGTGAAGTCATCGCCCTGGAACGACACGATGTCGCGTCCCGCCAGCGGGCAGCACACGCGCAGCGTGAAGCCGATGGCCGTGCGGGCCTGCTGCAGCAGCGGTGCCATGCCGGGATGCAGGCGCTTGGCGGCCACGGCCGGATCGAAGGTCCCGACGCATTGCAGCAGGTGGTCCAGGCGATCCAGGTAATGCAGGAAAACGCGGGGCGGCATGGTCATGCGGTCGGCTCCTGTTTGCCGGAATGGCAATGACAGGTATCATAGCCCATACTTATAGCCGATACTCATGGCTGAAACCCAGCCGATACTTCGGCCGAACCACCAACCCGCCGAGCCACGATGCGCCGCTGGATCCTCATCATGCTGTTGCTGATCTATCCATTCCAGGTAGCCCTGGCCATGGCGGACCGCTGCTGCCTGACGACACCGCAAGGCGTGACCCACCATGTGGCCGGGTCCCAGGCCCAGCCGGCGTTCGATGCCGGCGGCGACCATGGCGGCGCCAGCGATCCGCACTGCGCCGCCTGCGTGTTCGTGCACACCATCAGTTTCCCGCCTGCCGTTGCCGTGATCCCTGCCCTGCATGACACGGTGCCGGTGAGCGTGCATGCCAGCCCCGCCCTTACCTCCCATAGTCCCGGCCGTCCCGAACGGCCGCAGTGGCTGCCTGCCGCCGTCATGCCCCGTCAGGCGCAGGCCATGCAAGACCCCCTGCACGCCTGATCCGTTTCATCCATCAGGAGCACCCATGTTCATCCAGCCCGGACGACGCTTCGTCCCGGCCGTGGTGCTGGCCCTCGCCTGCGGCATCGCCGCGGCGGGAGAGCCGGCCACGGCCATTCCGCTCGACCTGCCGGCCGCCATCGCGCTGGCCGTCGAGCGCCATCCCGCCCTGCGCGCCGCCGCGCACGAGGCCAGCGCCAGCGCGGCGGCCGTCGAGCAGGCCGGCCGCCTGCCCAATCCCGAACTGGCGTACCTGCGCGAAGGCCACCGCGCCGGCGCGCGCACCACCACCTTGCAGGTCAACCAGCCGCTCGAGCTGGGCGGCAAGCGGGCAGCCCGCGTGGCGGTGGCGCAAGGCGCCCTCGATCTTGCCAACAGCGACCACGCGTTGCGCCGGCAGGCCCTGCGCGCCGACGTTATCGACGCGTTCTACACCACGCTGATCGCCCAGGAACGCCAGGAGCTCGCGCAGGCGACGGTGGCGCTTTCCGGAAAAAGCCTCGATGCGGTGCTTGGCAGGGTCGCCGCCGGCAAGGTCTCGCCGGTGGAAGCGGGCAAGGCCAGGGTGGCGCAGGCCGACGCCCGCGCCGAACTCGGCCGCGCGGCGGCCGAGCTGGCCATCGCCCGTAACGCGCTCGGCGCACTGACCGGCGAACCGCTGCAGGAGCGCGCCCTGGCCGGCGGCGCCGTCGACACCTTGCCGCCGGTCGAACCGCTGCCGGCGCTGCTGCAACGCGCGGCCGGGTCGCTGCCCGTGCGCCGGGCGCGCCAGCAACTGGCCTGGCGCCATGCGCAGGCCGACGCCGAACGCGCCGCCCGCGTGCCGGATGTCACGCTGACCATCGGCAGCCAGCGCGACGACCAGATCGCGCACCGGCAGGCGGTGGTGGGCCTGGCGATCCCGCTGCCGCTGTTCGACCGTAACACCGGCAACCTGGCCGCCGCCCTCGCCCGCTCCGAGGGCGCGCGGGCGGAACTCGACGCCGCCGAACTGGCGGCACGAACCGACCTTGCCGCCGCCCACCTGCGCTACGGGCAAGCCCGGGCCGAAGCCCTGCTGCTGGCGGACGATGTGGTGCCGGAAGCCCGCTCGGTCCACGAGCTGACCTTGAAAGGTTTTGAATACGGCAAGTTCAATTTCCTCGACGTGCTCGACGCCCAGCGCACATGGTTCCAGGCCCGTTCCCGCCAGTGGCAGGCCATGCTCGACGCATGGCGCGCCCATGCCGACATCGAGCGCCTCGCCGGCCCCGCACAACCCGATTGAAGAGACCGACATGACGAAGAAACAGAAATTGACCATCGCGCTGATGTGCGTGGTCGCCGCCCTGCTCGCGGCGCTGATGCTGCTGCGGCAACCGGCCACGGAGCAAAATGAGCATGAGCACGGCAGCGAGGAAACCGCGCCCGGCCACGCAGAACACGAGGATTCGCACGGCCACGACGACCGCCACGCCGAGCCGGCCGCCGCCGCCGCGGCCACCGATGCGATCGCCATGACCGAAGCGCAAATGAAAGCCAACGGCATCGGCCTCGAGGCCGCCCAGCCGGCCAGCCTGCGCGAAACGCTGCACCTGCCCGCCCAGGTACGGGCCGATGCGGAACGCACCGTCGCCCTGGCGGCACCTGCGCGCGGCATGGTGCGTTCGGTGCTGGTGTCACCGGGCAGCGTGGTGCGCAAGGGCGATGGCCTGGTCACGCTGCAGAGCCCGGAAGTGGCGCAGTGGCGTGCCGATGCCGCCGCCGCCGCGCAGCGGCTGCAGCTGGCCCGCACCGTGGCCGAACGCGAACAAAAGCTGTGGGACCAGCGCATCTCGGCGCGCCAGGATCTCGATATCGCCACCGCCGCGCGGGGCGAGGCGCAGGTGCAGGCCGATG
>DASVVD010000432.1:0-1916 GCA_036386715.1 Pseudoduganella sp. | reverse complement strand
GATCTCGCGCCGGAAGTACCCGGCCTGCGCCGCGGCGGCGGCACGCCGGTGGCTTTCCACGGCGTAGGCATCGAGCTCGCCGCGGCCCAGTTTCCACAGGTCGGCGATCCGCTCGGCCGCCTCGCCCTGGGCCGTCAGCTCGTACCGGTCGGCGGCCATGTGGCCGAACGCTTCCCCATAGATCTCGCGGTTGCCGCCCATGCGCACGCGGCTCATGTTTTCCGCGCCGCCGGCCACTACCACCTGGGCGGCACCGGCGGCGATCTGCCCGGCAGCCACGTGCACGGCCACCTCGCCCGAGCCGCACTTGCGGTCGATCGTCAGGCCGGGAATCCCGGCCGGCCAGCCGGCGCCGAGCAACGCCGTGCGGGCGATGTTGGCCGACTGCTCGCCCACCTGGGTGACGCAGCCGAAGATGACGTCGTTGACCAGGCTCGCGTCGATCCCGGCACGCCCCAGCAGCTCGTTCAGCAGATGCGCTGCCAGGTGGTCGGCGCGCACGCCGGCGAGGCTGCCCCGGTATTTACCGACCGGGGTGCGCACCGCCTCGACGATGTAGACATCCGTCATAAGGCACTCGCTTTCAGGCCCGAGCCGGGCACGCGCTGGCCAGCCTCGTCGTACCGGTAGACGCCGTGGCCGGTCTTGCGCCCGTGGCGGCCGGCGGCGACCATCTTGATGATCAGCGGGCACGGGCGGAACTTCTCGCCCAGCGTCGCATGCAGGTAGCGCAGTACCGACAGGCGCGTATCCCAGCCGGTCAGGTCGCCCAGTTCCAGCGGCCCCATCGGGTGGTTGAAGCCCATCCGCAACGCAGTGTCGATATCCTCGGCGCTGGCAGTGCCCTCCTGCAGCATCCACATTGCCTCGTTGCCAAGCATGGCGGACATGCGGCTGGTGGTCAGTCCCGGCGATTCATTCACCAGGATCGAGGTCTTGCCGATCGCGTCGCACCACGCGCGGCTGCGCGCCACGGTGTCGGCATCGGTGGCGATGCCGAGCACCAATTCCACCAGCTTCATCTTGTGCACCGGATTGAAGAAATGCATGCCGATCAGGCGTTCCGGATGCGGCACCGATGCCGCAATCTCCGTGACCGACAGCGCCGAGGTATTGGTGGCCAGCAGCGCGCCATCGGCCAGCAGCGGCACCGCCTGCGCCAGCACCGCCTGCTTGACGGCCAGGTTTTCGGACACCGTCTCCACCAGCAGGCTGGCGCCGGCCGCGCCAGCCCCCAGACCGGCATGGATGCTGAGGCGTTCCTTGGCGGCCGTCGCGGCTTCCGGCGTCAACTTGCCGAGCCTGGCACCGCCGTCGATGATGGCGTGAATATTCTGCAGCGCCTTGTCCAGGGCCTGGCCGTTACTGTCGACCAGGCGTGTGGCAAAGCCGCTGCTGGCGAATGCGTGCGCGATGCCGGTGCCCATCAATCCGGCACCGATCACCACGACGATCTGGTTCTTGTCGATCATTGTTCTTGTCTCCTCAGGCGCCGGGCCGCGGCCCGACGATATTGCAGATCGCGCCGATACCTTCGACGCCCGCTTCGACCACGTCCCCCGGTTGCAGGAACAATCCGGTCCCCTGCCCCACGCCCGCGGGCGATCCGGTGAACAGGATGTCGCCGGCCGCGAAGCTGGAGCGCGCTTCGACGAAGCGCACCAGTTGCCCGACATCCCAGGTCATTTCACTTGTATTGCTGTCCTGGCGCAGCTGGCCGTTGACCTTCAGTGTCAGGCGCAGCTGCGGACTGCCGCTTGGGAATTCTTCACGCGTCACGATCCACGGACCGACCCCGGTGCTGCGGTCCTGGCTCTTGGCGGCGAATAGGTCCATACCGATGCCGGCCGGGCCGCTGCGCTGGAGGTCGCGCGCGGATACGTCGTTGCCGACCGTGTAGCCGAGCACCGCGTTCA
>DASVVD010000431.1:0-15447 GCA_036386715.1 Pseudoduganella sp. | reverse complement strand
GGTCGTTGATGAAGCGCGCCGCCAGCTCGGCCGCGGTCGACAGCGCCGAGGCCGAATACTTCACGCCATGGTGTTCCTCGAAACGCGACTTCAGGCCGCGCAGGATCTGGATCGTCTGCTCGACGGTCGGTTCGTTGACATCGACCTTCTGGAACCGGCGCGACAGGGCGTGATCCTTCTCGAACACGCCGCGGAATTCCGTGAACGTGGTGGCGCCGACGCATTTCAGCTGGCCGTTGGCCAGTGCCGGCTTGAGCAGGTTCGATGCATCGAGCGTGCCGCCCGAGGCTGAACCGGCACCGATGATCGTGTGGATCTCGTCGATGAACAGGATGCCGTTCGGGTTGTCCTTCAGTTGCTTGAGCACGGCCTTCAGGCGCTGCTCGAAGTCGCCGCGGTACTTGGTGCCGGCCAGCAGCGCGCCCATGTCCAGCGAATACACGACGGCATTCGACAGGATTTCAGGCACGTCGCCCTGCGTGATGCGGTAGGCCAGGCCCTCGGCGATCGCGGTCTTGCCCACGCCGGCCTCGCCCACCAGCAGCGGGTTGTTCTTGCGGCGGCGGCACAGGATCTGGATCACGCGGTCGACCTCGTCCTCGCGGCCGATCAGCGGATCGATCTTGCCTTCGGCGGCGGACTTGTTCAGGTTCTGCGTGAACTGGTCAAGCGGGCTTTCCTTCGCCTGCCCTTCGGCCTGGGCGCCTTCCTCGACGCCTTCCGACGCCTTGGCCGCTTCGCCGGACTGATCCTTGCGAACGCCATGCGAGATGAAATTGACCACGTCCAGGCGCGTCACGCCCTGCTGGTGCAGGTAGTACACCGCGTGCGAGTCCTTTTCGCCGAAGATGGCCACGAGCACGTTGGCGCCCGTGACTTCCTTCTTGCCGTTCGAGGCCGACTGCACGTGCATGATGGCACGCTGGATCACACGCTGGAAACCGAGCGTGGGCTGCGTATCGACCTCGCCGGTGCCGGGCACGGTGGGGGTGTTGTCGCCGATGAAGTTGGTGAGTGTCTTGCGCAGGTCCTCGATATTGACCGCGCAGGCACGCAACACTTCGGCCGCCGAAGGATTGTCCAGCAGCGCCAGCAACAAATGCTCAACCGTGATGAATTCATGCCGTGCCTGCCGAGCCTCGACAAACGCCATGTGCAAACTTACTTCCAATTCCTGCGCAATCATACTTCCTCCATCACGCACTGCAGGGGATGCCCTGCCTTGCGCGCATGCGTTAAAACGAACTCCACCTTGGTTGATGCAATATCTTTTGAGAACACGCCGCACACGCCTTTGCCGTAGCGATGCACACTCAGCATAATTTGCGTAGCCGTTTCGCGATCCTTGTTGAAATATTCCTGGATGATCGCGACCACAAATTCCATCGGGGTGTAGTCGTCGTTCAACAACGCCACCTGGTACATGGGGGGCGGCTTCAGCGTCTGCCGCTCCAGGACGGTCTCGGTGTCATGCTTGGTTGCCATACGCTTATATTCTAATGCTTTCGTGGTCGATGCAACGCCCGTTTAACTGGGCGTTTCCATTTATCCTCAATCTTACGCGCTTTCCCAACTGGGCGCAGATGGCGCCCTGCGGCGCAAAATCAAGTCCCCTGTTGATTTATCCTGTTGCAAAAATCGTACTATTGCCTCGACAAAGCGCTTGACACAAAAAATCGTTCCGCCAACAATGACATATCGACTCGTGCAGAAATGTACATGTTGATGAGAAGTCGATGAGAAGTGAGTTGTCGAGGAGGGGGCAGGGAAGCTTCTTGCTTTTATGGCTCGTGTGATTCGTTAATATTTGAAAGTTCTTTTTATTATGGCAACTGGTACCGTTAAGTGGTTCAATGATTCCAAAGGTTTCGGCTTCATCACTCCTGATGATGGCGGCGAGGATCTGTTCGCTCACTTCTCCGCAATCAACATGAACGGCTTCAAGACCCTGAAAGAAGGTCAAAAAGTTCAGTTCGAAGTCACGCAGGGCCCTAAAGGCAAGCAAGCTTCCAACATCCAGTCGAGCTGATCTGCTCCCCGGACTGAAAAACCCCGCCTCGGCGGGGTTTTTTATTTTCCGGCAAATCCCGGCGCCCGGCCCGAACGCCGGGCCGGCACATGCCGGAATTACATGTTTTCGATCATCACTTCACCGAAGCCCGAGCACGACACCTGCGTCGCGCCTTCCATCAGCCGCGCGAAGTCATAGGTGACCCGCTTGGATGTGATGGCCTTTTCCATCGACGCGATGATCAGGTCGGCCGCCTCGATCCAGCCCATGTGGCGCAGCATCATCTCGGCGGACAGGATCAGCGAACCCGGGTTGACGTAATCCTTGCCGGCGTACTTCGGCGCGGTGCCGTGCGTGGCTTCGAACATGGCCACCGAGTCGGACATGTTGGCGCCCGGCGCGATGCCGATGCCGCCCACCTGGGCTGCCAGCGCGTCGGAAATGTAGTCGCCGTTCAGGTTCAGCGTGGCGATCACGCTGTACTCGGCCGGGCGCAGCAGGATCTGCTGCAGGAACGCGTCGGCGATCGAGTCCTTGACGATGATGTCCCTGCCCGTCTTCGGATTCTTCACCTTGCACCACGGTCCGCCGTCGATCAGTTCACCACCGAATTCCTTCTGTGCCAGCGCATACGCCCAGTCGCGGAAGCCACCTTCGGTGTACTTCATGATATTGCCCTTGTGGACGATCGTGACCGACGGCTTGTCGTTGTCGATCGCATACTGGATCGCCTTGCGCATCAGCCGCTCGGTGCCCTCGCGCGACACCGGCTTGATGCCGAGCCCGGAAGTTTCCGGGAAGCGGATCTTGCGCACGCCCAGCTCTTCCTGCAGGAAGCGGATCAGCTTTTTCGCGCCCTCCGATCCCGCGGCGTATTCGATGCCGGCATAGATATCCTCCGAGTTCTCCCGGAAGATCACCATGTCAGTCTTGTGCGGCTCCCTGACCGGCGACGGCACGCCGGCGAACCAGCGTACCGGGCGCAGGCAGACATACAGGTCGAGCTCCTGGCGCAGGGCCACGTTCAGCGAGCGGATACCGCCACCGACCGGCGTCGTCAGCGGCCCCTTGATCGATACCACGTAATCCCTGACCACCTGCAGCGTTTCCTCCGGCAGCCACACATCCGGGCCGTACACGCTGGTCGACTTCTCGCCGGCGTAGATCTCCATCCAGCTGATCTTGCGGCTGCCGCCATAAGCCTTCGCCACGGCGGCATCGACCACCTTCAGCATGACCGGGGTGATGTCGACGCCGGTACCGTCCCCCTCGATGAACGGGATGATCGGCTGGCTTGGCACGTTCAGCGAAAAATCCGCGTTGACGGTGATTTTCTCGCCGTCGACCGGTACTTTGATATGTTGGTACATCGAGTTCTCCGAAATGAAGCGGCACTGGCGGCGCCAGCACGTGCAAGGCTGATTGTCTTCTATAAGATAGAAGACAACTGCCGATTATGCATCAGTATTTCAATGCCCGCCATGGTTTAGTCGGTACAATCCCGCAATGCTGATCTTACTAAACAAGCCATTCGGGGTATTGTGCCAGTTTTCCCCGCAGCCGGAGCGGCTGACACTGGCCGACTGCGTACCGGTGCCGAATGTCTACCCCGCCGGGCGGCTCGATGCCGACAGCGAAGGCCTGCTGCTGCTGACCGACGATGGCAAGCTGCAGCATGCGATCGCCCATCCGGACCGCAAGGAAGCAAAAACCTACCTGGTGCAGGTCGATGGCGTTGCCGATGCCGGCGCACTGGGGCGGTTGCAGGCACCGCTCGACCTGGGCGATTTCGTGACGAAGCCGTGCCGCGCAGTACGGATCGCCACACCGGAGTGGCTGTGGCCGCGCAATCCGCCGATCCGCACGCGCGCCGACAAGCCCACTTCATGGCTGGCAATCACGCTGCAGGAAGGGAAAAACCGCCAGGTACGCAGGATGACGGCCGCTGTCGGCCTGCCCACGCTGCGCCTGGTGCGCAGTGCAATCGGCGCCGTATCGCTGGCCACGCACCCGCTGATGCCGGGCGAATGGATGGAAATCGGCGCGGACGACCTGAAAGCGGCAGTTCCGCCGCCGCCGTAGCCGCTTCGCCTGACCAGAGCGACGCTTAAGAAGCACTTAGGCTTTGAAAAAGACGGCAACGGCGCGGCTATCATTGCGCCGTGGGACATTCCCCGCTCAGCCAAAGGAACCGAACATCATGTCGAAAGTCATCGCCGCGCTGGCAGCCACGCTGCTCGTCGCATCCACCTCCGCCCTCGCCGCCCCGGCGCCCGCTCATCATGCCAAGGGCGCGCATGCCGCCAAGGCGCACGCCACGACGCACAAGCACGTGGTCAAGCACGCGCCAAGGCACGCAGTCAAACACCAGCAGGTCAAGCACCATGCCAAGGCGCACAAGCGCCAGCATGTCGCCTGATCGCCGCACCATCCTTGAGAGCGGGCTGCCCAGCCGGCGGCCCGTCCTGTCCACCCTGGCCTTTCATACGATGAAGACTGTCATTGCCCTCGCCGCACTGCTTGTCGCCGGCGGCGTTACCGCCCAGGACCAGTCCTTTGGCGCCGCCACGCTGACGGCCGGCATGCACGTGATCAAGGCCGAGGTGGCGGCAACGGATGCGCAGCGCGCGCAGGGACTGATGCTGCGCGAAGCGATGCCCGCCAACGCCGGCATGGTGTTCGTGTTCGACGCTCCCGCCAGGCAGTGCATGTGGATGAAGAATACGCCACTGCCGCTGTCGGTCGCCTTCATCGATGCCGGCGGCACGATCGTCAACATCCGCGACATGCAGCCGCAAACACTCGACAGCCATTGTTCGACGAAAGGCGTGCCTGTGATGTACGCCCTGGAGATGAACCAGGGCTGGTTCCACCAGAAACACATCAGGCCAGGAATGAAGATCGGCAACCTGCCTGGCAGGAAATAATGCGGCCATAGCGATTGCCCTGGCGAATTCCGCCATGATGGATTTCACCATAGCGAATTCACCATAGCGAAAAACCCGCGATGGCGATGCCATGCGGGTTTTAGGTGTACACCTGTCTGGCGGCTGTCGCCGCCGCACGCGAACTTAAGCGGCCAGTGCCTTCAGGGCAGCAGCCAGGCGGCTCTTGTGACGAGCGGCCTTGTTCTTGTGGATGATTTTCTTGTCAGCGATCGAGTCGATGGTCGACACGGAAGACTGGAAGATCTGCGTTGCAGCAGCCTTGTCGCCGGCCTGGATCGCCTTGCGAACGGCCTTGATTGCGGTACGCAGGGTCGAACGCTGTGCCGAGTTGTGTGCGTTTTGCTTGACTGCTTGACGAGCGCGTTTGCGCGCTTGTGCGGTATTTGCCATGGAATTTCCTAAATCGTTGTCAAAGTTCGTTTGCAAACAACAGCGTTTGCCAAACCGGTGCGTTCAGTCTGACCACGCAGGCCAACGCAGAGCTGGTCAACATCGATGTCTGCGTCACTGAATTCTGTACAGCCTTAAATTATAACGAGCTTTCGCTGCCGGGGCAATTCAAATAGCAGAAACTTGCCGAATTCATACAGCCCATTGTTCGGGTATCGTTCATGAAATTGTAAGACTTGCACTGCGGCAGCGCCGCTATAATCTCGCCCCATGAACCTGCTCAGAACACTTGCCGCCGTCTCCAGCATGACCATGCTGTCGCGCGTTACAGGGCTGCTGCGCGAAAGCCTGTTTGCCCGGGCCTTCGGTGCCGGCGCCTATACCGACGCCTTCAACGTGGCCTTCCGCATCCCCAACCTGCTGCGCCGCCTGTTTGCCGAAGGCGCGTTTTCCCAGGCGTTCGTGCCGATCCTGGCCGAGTACAAGAACCGCGAAGGCTTCGAAGCCAGCAAGACCCTGTCCGACCATGTGGCGAACTGCCTGGTCTGGGCCACGCTGCTCGTCAGCGCCGCCGGCATCATCGGCGCGCCGCTGCTGCTCGCCGTGATCGCGGGCGGCCTGAAACAGGATGGCGCCGCGTTCGACGCCGCGGTGTGGATGACCCGTCTGATGTTTCCTTATATAGCCTGCATGTCGTTCGTGGCAATGGCGGGCGGCATCCTCAACACGTGGCGCCAGTTCAAGATCCCGGCGTTCACGCCGGTATTGCTGAACCTGTCGATGATCTCGGGTTCGCTGTTCCTGGCGCCCTGGCTGGAACAGCCGGTCTATGCGCAGGCGATCGCCGTGTTCGTTGGCGGCCTGCTGCAGGTGGCGATCCAGGTACCCGCCCTGGTCAAGATCGGCATGCTGCCCCGGCTGTCGATCAACCCGGTTGCCGGCCTCCACGATGCCGGTGTGCGCCGCGTGCTGAAAAAGATGGGCCCGGCCGTATTCGCCGTGGCCGCCGCCCAGATCAGCCTGATGATCAACACGGCCATCGCCTCGCACCTGCGCGAAGGCAGCATTTCATGGCTTACCTATGCCGACCGGCTGATGGAATTCCCGACCGCCCTGCTGGGCGTGGCGCTGGGCACGATCCTGCTGCCCAGCCTGTCGAAGGCCAATGTGGACGGCGACCGGCAGGAATATTCGGCACTGCTGGACTGGGGCCTGCGCCTGACATTCCTGCTGGCCCTTCCCGCCGCGGTCGGGCTGGCCGCGCTGGCATTGCCGCTGGTGGCCACGCTGTTCCACTACGGCCATTTCAGCGACGAGGCGGCGCGCATGTCGGCACGCCCGCTGATCGCTTACGCGGTCGGCCTGCTCGGCATCATCCTCGTCAAGACGCTGGCGCCGGCGTTCTACGCGAAGCAGGATATCCGTACGCCGGTGCGGATCGCGATCGGGGTGCTGATCGTCACCCAGCTGATGAACCTGGTGTTCGTGCCGTATCTCGAGGTGGCCGGCCTGGCCCTGTCGATCGGCGTGGCCGCCTGCGTCAATGCCACACTGCTGTTCAGCGGCCTGCGCAAGCGCGACATCTATCGCCCACTGCCCGGCTGGGGCAAATTCTTTGCCAGGCTGCTTGCCGCGGTAGCCATCATGGGGGCCGTGGCATGGTTCGGCGGCCAGCAGTTCGACTGGCTGGCCATGCGCGCCACGCCGTTCCTGCGTGCGGGTGCGCTGTTCCTTCTGATAGGCACTTGCGGCGCAGTGTATTTCGGCGCCCTGTTCGCACTGGGATTCCGTATCCGCGACTTCCGGCGCACCGGCAAGTAGCAACGTAACGAAACGCACGGACGAAAAAAACCCGCTGCCGAGGCAGCGGGATTTTCATGCCTGAAACCGGATCATGCCCGCCAGGACTTGCAACGGGTCGGGTTGCCCATGATGCCAGGCCGCCGATGGCTGGCTTTGGCACTGCGGCCATGTCGGGATGCTGATCGCCATGCGGCTGGTGCACTGGTATTCGTCCCATATTTCGTAGTGGCCGGCCCGGCCTGTCGATCGGCGTGGCCCCTGCGTCAATGCCACGCTGCTGTTCAACGGCCTGCGCAAGCGCGACATCGATCGTCCATCGAGCCAGTGGGACGAACGAGCCAGCAGCAATGAATGACGCGCACGAACCAAGCGCACGGACGAAGCGCGCGGACGAAAAAAAACCCGCTGCCTGGGCAGCGGGTTTTTTAACGGGTAAAGCTGAATTACGCCTGCTTGGACTTGCGACGGGCCAGGAAGCCCATGATGCCCAGGCCGCCCAGCAGCATGCCGTAGGTGGTTGGCTCTGGCACAGCCGAGGTGATGGTGATTTCGCCCGAGTAGCCAGCGACTTTGAAGTCCTTGATTTCGCCAGCCAGGTTCAGCACGAATGGTGCGCTTGCCGAAGCATCCAGACCGATGAACGAGTACTTCTTCGTGTACAGCGTGCTGAAGTCTTCAGCAGCAACACCGTTCAGCGTCGTTGCTTCGCCGTCGAACTTGATGCCCTGGCCGCTGATGGTGATGGTGACATCATATTTGCCTGGGGTTGCGCCGATGAACGAGATAACATCCGAACCGCCCGACAGCAGAGCGCTGGTTTCGGTGCTTGCGTCGAAGTAGTTGATGTTCTTGCTCAGATCCAGAACAACGGTCTGGTCGCCGGCGAAGGCAGCTGCGGAGGTGGCGGCGAGCAGGGAGGCAACGGCGAAGTTTTTCAGTTTCATTTTATATCCTGTGAGAGTAGTACAGAGAGTAGTAGTAGTTTCTTGTTTTAGTCGCTGGTCAGTACATTGCTGAACTGCTGAGTAAGATCATAACATAAGAGCATCTTAAGATTACAAGAATCAATTGTAACTTTTTTATCTGAAGTAGTTTTTTAGCAACGAAGGTTCTTGAGGGAACCTGTTCGCACAGGATGCGCGCCTCGGCAGCTCAGGCAGCGTTGAGGTCGGCCGGTGCCGGTTCCGGTGCTGGTTCGGATGCGGGCTCAGGCTCGGCTGGCTCGGCCGGCTGGACCGGCTCAGGTTCAGGCTGTGCCGGCTCAGGTTCAGGCTGTGCCGGCTCGGTGGCAGGCAGATCAGCCGGCTGGGCTGGAATGTTTGATCCCCCGGATTGCGGCGTCGTCCCGGCGGATGCCGCAGGCGATGGCGATGGCGTGCCGGGGCTGGCAGCGCCTGCAGTGGTGTTGCCCATGCCCGGCGCCGGCTTGCCTGGCTGGCCTGGCTGGCCCGGCTGGCCCGGCTTCAGCCCCCCCTGCGGCAACGGCTCCTGCCCATCGAACGTGAATACCCATTGCGAGATCTTTTCCTTGCCGCTGAAGGCCTGGAAGCGCGACGGGAAATTGCCGACCTTGACCGGCTTCGCGGTCGACAGGCTGTAGATACCGAGCACGCCCTTGTCCCCGGCCAGGTAGAGGATGCCCCACTGTGCCTTGCCCGTCATGGGATCGACGAAGATCTTGCGCAGGTGGCGGCGAACGCCGGGAAAGCGCGGATCCTTCAGCAGCTCCTTCAGCGAGGGCGGCTGCGGCGGCTGCCCGGCCGGCGTGGCGGCGGCATAGCTTTTCAGCGCATTGCTGAACTCTTCGCCGATGTGGAGCAGGTCGCGCTCGGCCTGCGCCCGCTGCAGCGTGACGCCCAGGCGCACAGTGGTCGCGCCCACCAGCGCGATGATGGCGACCAGGATGATGAGGCCGATATACGTGAAGCCGCCGGCCGCACGCGGCCGCTCACCATTCCGAATACGGCTTGCCGCTGCGGTCATTGCCGGGTGCTCCACTCTTGATGTCGGCAATGCCGCCCTGCGCCGGGTCTTCCGGTGGCAGCAGCTGCCAGCTGTCCGTGGTTTCCGTGATCGGATCGACGGGCAACGCGCGCAGGTATTTTTTCTCGACCAGCTGCTCCAGCGATTCCGGGTAGCGCCCGGTATCACCGTAGAACTGGTCGATGACCATGCGCGTATTGCGCAGATTGTCATGCAGGATGGTTTCCTTGGTCTTGTCCACGCTGGGGAAATAGCGCGGCACGGCCAGCGTCAGCAGCAAGGCGATGATGCCGAGCACCACCAGCAGCTCGATCAGCGTGAAGCCCCGGCCCGGCCAGCGGGCACGGCGCATCCGCGCCCCGTCCCGCCCCCTGCCCTGCGTCCTGATTGTCGTCTTCACCATTTGCGATACGGGATGCCGTTCAGCCCCACCCTGTCGGAATTCGAATACACATCATAGACATCCTCACCCTCGCGCGGCTCGTCAGGCTCGCTGGCGTAGCTGCGCTTGCCCCAGGTCTGCGCAGCGGAAAGTTCGCTGTCGGTGGCGAACGGGTCGCGCGGCACGCGGCGCAGGAAGAAGATCTTGCCACGTTTGGGATCGCGCAGGTCCGTCACGCCGTCGGCCAGCATTTCCAGGTTCTTCGGATACCCGGTGCCGCCGGTTGTCTTGGCGACCCGGCCATCGTCATAGGCCTGCTTGTAGTCGTCGAGGGCCTTGCGGACCTGGTACAGCGCCGTGCGCAATTCCTGCTCGTTGCGCCGCTGCACCGTCACCTGCGCCGTCGGCACCACGAGCGCCGCCAGCAGGCCGAGAATGGCCACGGTGACGAGCAGTTCGATCAGCGTGAAGCCGCGCCGGCGGGCAAGCGAAACTTGTATTGCTGATTCTGCGCTCACTGGTTCTGCGATGACTGATTCCGCGCTCACGGGTTCTGCGCTCACTGGTTCTGCGCAGGCGGCGTGGTGCTGTTCTGCGGCACGGTGGTCTGCGGCGGCGGCGTGATCGGCAGCACCTGCACCGGCTGCTGCGTGACGCTCGATGCCGGCCCCGGCTGCGAGCTCGACAGCGGCACGCCGGTCGGCGTGCCCGACTCTTGCGGCGTCGGCTGCGCCGGCGCCTCGGCAGCACCGCTGGCCGGCGCCCCGTTCGCCGGCGCGCCGCGCTGCGGCAGCAGCACCGTTGCGCGCGACGACAGTTCGGGCTTGCGGCGGAAGTTCGCTTCGGTGCCGGCCGAGAACTCGGTGGCCTTGGCGTCCGGACGCTGCAGGTTGCGCACCAGGTGCGGCGTGATCGACAGCACGATCTCCGTCTTCTGGTTGTCGTCGGCCTGCTTGCCGAACAGGCGTCCCAGCAGCGGAAGGTCGCCCAAACCCGGAATCTTGTCGCCGCTGGAACGCTCTTCATTGTTGATCAGGCCCGCCAGCACCTGGTTTTCGCCATCCTTCAGCTGCAGCATCGTCGAAGCCTGGCGGGTGCCGATCTGGTAGGCGGTACTGCCGGACGCGGTCTTGATCGTGCTCACCAGGTTCGACACCTCGAGCGAAATGCGGATCGCCACTTCATTGTTCAGGTAGATGGTCGGTTCCGCATTCAGCGTCAGGCCCACGTCGATGTAGCTGACGCTCTCCTGCGCAAAACCGGAGGTGCCCGACGATACGGTGGTGGTGATTACCGGCACCTTGTCACCGATCAGGATCTTGGCCTTTTCCTTGTTGCGCACGCGGATGCGCGGATTCGCCAGCAGGTTCGAGTCCGAGTCGGTGCGGTTTGCCGTCGCCGATGCGGTGATGCCGCTGATGCCGAGCGTGCGGCGGTTCAGGTTGTCGAGGTCGCTCAATGTCAGCGTCGATCCGGTACCGCTGATCAGCGGCGTCAGCGTCAGGCTGGTGGGCCACGTCACGCCCAGCTCCAGCAGGCGGCTGCGCTTGATCTCGAGGATCTCCACTTCCAGCATCACTTCCGGTTCGGCCATGTCCTGCACCGCCACGATCTTTTCCGCGAGGCGGATAGCATCGGCGTTGTCGCGCATGATCACCAGGTTCAGCTTTTCGTCGGCCACCACGTCGCGCGACTTGAGGATCGTCTTCAGCGTGTTGGCCACCAGCTTGGCTTCGGCATTGGCCAGGAAGAATGTCTTGACGACCGTTTCCTGGTATTCCTTCAGCTTGGCGGCGATATTCGGGTAGATCAGGATCGTGTTCGCATCCATTACCTGCTGTTCCAGCTGGTTCGTCATCAGCAGGTAGTACACCGCCGATTCGATCGTGCTGTTGCGCAGCATGATCGTGGTGCGCGCATCGGCCTTGACGTCCTTGTCGAACACGAAGTTCAGGCCCGAGCGGCGCGAGATCACGTCGAACACCTGCTTCAGCGGCGCGTCGCGGAATTCGATCGTGATCGGCTGCTTGAAGGCCTTGGCCAGCGCCGTTTCACCGCTGTTCGGCGGATTCTTTTCGGCGATCTCGGCCAGCAGCGCCTTCGCACGCGGCTGGTCGGGCTTTTCGGTCAGGATGGCATCGACCTTGCTTTTCGCCGCATCGAATTCCTTTTTCTCGACCAGCGTGGCGGCCTCGGCCAGCAGGCGGTCATGGCGCTCGGCCATGTCGAGCGTGCGCAGCGCCATGCGCGCGCGTTCGTTCTGCGGGTTGAGCGCCAGCACACGCTGGATATTCTGCAGCGCCAGCTCGCGCTGGCCTTCGGCCGTCTGGCGCTCGGCCTGGTCGAGGTAGCGCGTGATCGCACGGTCGCGCGCCTGCAGGTAGGTGGCGCGGTATTGCGCATTGCCCGGCTCCTTCGTGATCGCCTCCTGCAGTTTCAGCAGACCCGCTTCCACCTGGTCCTTCTCGATCAGGTCGCGGCCATCGCGAAACGCCATCTGGGCGGCACAGCCGGACAACGCGAGCGCCAGTGCGGACAGGGCCAGTACGCGGCGAATCTTTCCACCGCGGCCACTGCGGCCACCGATAATGTGCGAGTTCAATCCATGACTCCAATATTAAGCTGTTGCACCTGTTTCAAGGGCAGGTAAGTAAGCGTCAGCGTTGGCGGCGCAATGGTGTCGATGCGGTACATACCGTCGATCACGGTGCCCACGCGAGCGATGTAGGTGCGGTCGGGGCGGGCCAGGTAGACTTCCCAGGCGCCATCCGCGACGCCCTTGCCGAGCACGGTGAACGGCACCGGCGGCGCGCTCGGTGCCGGCGGTGCCGGCGGCGGCCCGCTTGGCGCCGCGGCCACGGCCGGCGGCGGATTCAGGTCCTGGCCGGCGAACACGCCTCCACTGCCCTTGAATGCCCCCTCCCCCGTGGCGCCGATCAGTTCCGCGCGCGGTACCAGCCGCAGGATCGCACCGCCTGCCGGCGCGGCCGCGGGTGCCCGCTCGGCGGTCCGTGGCGCCGCCACGGGTGCCTTGGCCCGTTCCACCGGCTCGGCCACCTCGCTCTGCGGCGTCTTGTCGCCGAAAACCACCAGGCCGGCCGCGATCGCCAGCGCGGCAACCATCAACATGTGCCGCGGCTTCACAGTGTCCCCCTCACGGTGCTTCCTTCAGGTACAAGGTGATGCGCAAGCGGGCTTCGACGGTGGGATCGGCGATCGTATCGCGGCGAAAGCTCACTTCGTCCAGCGCGGCGAACGGCACCGCGGCCAGCCCTTCGAGCGCAAACTCCCAGATGTTGCGGTACGTGCCTTTCACCGGCAGCGCGATCTGGTACGTGCTCACGCCGCTGGCTTTGTCGAAGGCGAGCTTGTACTCGCCGTGATTGAGCACCAGGCCGGCCTTGCCGGCCAGGTCGAACAGTGTTTTCACCTGCTGCTCGGCATGGCGCTTTTCACCCAGGGTAGCGTAGAACAGCGCCAGGTTTTCATTGGCGGTCGGCGGCGCCGGCGCCTCCACCAGGGTGGAAGCCGCCGGCAGCGGCCGCGCCAGTTCCTCGTGCAGCGCAGCGCGCTGCGGCAGCAGCCAGGCCCACGTGGCCACGCCGGCCGCCAGCAGCGCCACGGCCACGCAGGCCGCCGCACCGGCACGCATCGCGTAGAGCCGCAGTGCCAGCATCAGGGGAGCCAGTTGAATATCCTTCATTGCGCCCTCCACTGCACTTCGACCTGGAAACGGATCGGGTGGTTCGGATCCTGCTCGCCGATTTCATGCCGCACCAGGGCTGCGCTGGCGAAGAATTCCTGTTGCTTGAGCACCTGCACGTAGCCCACCATGTCATCGCTGTTGCGCGCCTCGGCCGTGATCTTCAGCAGCTGCTTCTTCGGGTCGGGATCGAGCGCGAGCAGCGCGATATTGGCCGGGGTGGCGGCGCCGATCGCATCCTCGAGCTGGCGCCATGGCACGTTCAGCCGCAGGATCGCGGCGTTGACGGCGCTCGCCTGCGCCTCGGGAATCGCCACCTCCGCCTGGCGGGCCGGCCGCTTCGACAGCGCGGCCTGGCTGGCGCGGATCCGTTCGATCTGCTGTTCGCGGGCGGCGCGCTGTTCGGCCATCTGCGTGGCGTACCACAGGCCGCCCGCGCACAGCGCAAAGCCGGCGATACCGGCGGCCAGCAGCGCCGGATGCAGGCGATACAGGGCACGCCGCCAGGTGGACGCTGCAAAGTCGATCTGCATGGGCTTCATCGTGCGCTCCCGGCAAAGGCCAGGCGGCCGGCGGCGGAAAGCCCGTCGCCCTGCCCCGCATCGAGCCGCGCGACGGCGACCTGCCCCGTACCGGCCGGCCTGGCCAGCGCTGCCGGCAACTCGCCGCACAACTGCACCTGCCCAGGCGCTTCAAGGCCCAGCAGGAGCGCTTCGCGTCCCATCATCTGCGTCAGCCAGTAATGATCGGCGCCGGGCGGTACCTGCAGCGCGCGCACCGCGCGCAGTTCGCGGCCTTCGATCGCGGCCACTGTGAGCAAGCCGTCGTGCAACTGGCCGAACCAGGCGCCAGGGCGGATCGCGCGGCACCAGCGGTTCCACGCGGTGACGAAGTGCGGTACCACCTGCATCACGTGCAGCCGGCTCTCCGCCGCCACCGCCTCGACCAGCGCCAGCAGCGTGCGCGGCATGGCGGCGGCAAAGAACGGTTCGGTGGAATGCCAGTCGGCGGTCACGTGCCAGGCGGCCGGGCCTTCGCCATACAGCGCGTGGAATCGCAGCGCGGCTGCCGCTTCGATATCCGGCAGCCGTGCGGCGCCCGGCGGCGGCGCCACCTGCCACAGGCGGCACAGCTCATCGGCCAGCACCACCGAGACCGGCCAGCCGGCCACCGCCTGCCCGGCCAGCAGGGTACGCAGCGCAGCGCCGAGAAACTCGCTGCCGGTGCCGGCCACGGGCTGCTCGGCCAGCACATCGGCCTTGTCGCCACCCCAGCGGGGCGTGGCCAGCAGGCTTACGGCACCGGGTGCGATACCAAGGCGCAAAACCTGTCCGAACGGCTTACGCATGGAGCGTCACCCGCTTGATCTCGGCCAGCGTGGTGCCGCCACGGCGGACCACTTCCAGCGCCGCGTGGCGCAGGCTGCGGGTGCCGTTCGCATAGGCCGCCTGCTTGACCTGGCGGATCGGCCGCTTCTCGACGATCAGCTCGCGGATCTCGTCGTTCAGCGTGAGGATCTCGGCGATCGAGCGCCGCCCCTTGTAGCCGGTGCCGCGGCAGTCGCCGCAGCCCTTGCCGGCCTTGAACTGGTAATCGAACACGTCGGCACGGGCCAGGCCCACGCTGGCCAGTTCGTCGTCGTCCGGCGTGTACTCGGCCGCGCAGTGCGGGCAGTTGATGCGCACCAGCCGCTGCGCCCAGATGCCGTTCAGCGCCGACACGAACGCATACGGGTCGATGCCCATGTGCGTGAAGCGGCCGAACACGTCGAACACGTTGTTGGCGTGGACGGTGGTCAGCACCAGGTGGCCCGTCAGCGCCGACTGCACGGCGATTTCGGCGGTCTCGCGGTCGCGGATCTCGCCGACCATGATCTTGTCCGGGTCGTGCCGCAGGATCGAGCGCAGGCCCTTGGCGAACGTCAGGCCCTTCTTCTCGTTGACGGGGATCTGCAGGATGCCGGGCAGCTGGTATTCGACCGGGTCCTCGATCGTGATGATCTTTTCGCGGCCGTTGTGGATCTCGGTCAGCGCCGCGTACAGGGTCGTGGTCTTGCCGGAGCCGGTGGGACCGGTCACCAGCAGCATGCCATACGCCTCCTGGGCCAGCACGCGCAAGGTCGCCAGCGACGGCGCGTCGAAGCCCAGCGCCTCCAGCGTGAGCGAACCGTACGCCTCGATCATCGCGCGTTTGTCGAGGATACGAATGACGGCATCCTCGCCATGGA
>DASVVD010000430.1:0-2998 GCA_036386715.1 Pseudoduganella sp. | reverse complement strand
GCAAGACCTACACCGTGGCGCGGCTGCTGGCGCTGCTGTTCGCGATGGCCGGCGAAGCGTCGCCGGACCTGCCGGCGCAGGACATGTCGAACCTGCGCATCGCCCTTGCCGCGCCGACCGGCAAGGCCGCCGCACGCCTGAAACAGTCGATCGACACGGCGCTCGACGAGCTGGCCGGCAAGCTCGGTGCGGCACTGCCGCTGCGCGAACTGGCCGCCCGCATGGGGGCGGCGCGCACCCTGCACAGCCTGCTGGGCGCGCGCCCGGATACGCGCAGCTTCGCCTACAACGCCGGCAATCCGCTGGAAGTGGACGTGCTGATCGTCGACGAGGCGTCGATGGTGCACCTGGAAATGATGGCCGCGCTGCTGGCGGCGCTGCCGGCGCATGCGCGGCTGATATTGCTGGGCGACAAGGACCAGCTGGCATCCGTCGAGGCGGGGGCCGTGCTGGGCGACTTGTGCGCCCAGGCCGAAAGTGGCAACTACGATGCGCTCACCTGCGATTATGTGCTGGCCGCCGCCGGCGAAACGATCCCCGCCGCGTTCCGCGAACGCGATGGCGGCCCGCTGGCGCAGCGTATCGTCATGCTGCGCCAGAGCCGCCGCTTCGGTGGCCCGATCGGCAGGCTGGCGAGCGCCGTCAACCATGGCGACAGCGATGCCGCGCGCGATGTGCTGCGCGGCGAGAGCGGCGGCACGTTGCGCTGGATCGAGGGCGCGCGGCCGGGCGACGTGCTGGCGCTCGCGCTGCAGGGGCGGCCCGGCACCGGCGCCGGTTACCGCGACTACCTGGAGTTGATACGGGAAGGACCGGGCGACGACTACCAGGCCTGGGTGCGCGACGTGCTGACACGCTTCGAGCAATTCCGCCTGCTGTGCGCGGTGCGCGACGGCGAGTGGGGCATCAACGGCCTGAACGAGGCAATCGAGCAGACACTGGAAAGTGCCAGGCTGATCCGCCGCCGCGGCGAGTGGTATGTGGGCCGGCCCGTGATGGTGACGCGCAACGACTATGCCACGGGCGTCTACAACGGCGACATCGGCGTAACGCTGCCCGACCCGCTGCGCCCCGGCTCGCTGCGCGTGTGGTTCCCGGATGGCGAAGGCGTGCGCAGCGTGCTTGCCACCCGGCTGCGCAATGTGGAAACGGCATTCGCCATGACAGTGCACAAGTCGCAGGGCTCGGAATTCACGCATACGGCGATGGTGCTGCCGCCCCAGGCCAACGCGGTGCTGGCGCGCGAACTCGTCTATACGGGCATTACACGGGCGCGGGAATTCTTCACGCTGCTATCGCCGAATGCTGCCGTGCTGGCGCAAGCCATTGCCGAGCGTACCCAGCGCGCCAGCGGGTTGCGGGAGGCGTTGGCGTTGTGATGGTCCGCGGCGACGCTCAGCGTTGTTGTCAGGCGTCAATGTGGTGACTATGGGTAATATTTATTGCCGTTGAGCTGACGCTGGCTTACAGTGGGATCTTCCGCATGTCCGATCCAAACTGCTTTCCAGTCACAATCATCATGGCCATTTCAATCGCAACCGGCAGCAGGCGGCCCTTTTCCGCCCGCAAAAATGCCCTGCCAACACGGCAGGCCGGCTTTACCCTGATCGAACTGATCGTCGTGATCGTCATCCTCGGCATCCTGTCGGCGGTGGCGCTGCCGAAATTCCTCGACCTGGGCCGGGATGCGCGCATTGCGTCGCTGAATGGCGCGAAGGCCGCGCTCGCGGCCACCTCGGCCATGGTGCATGGCCAGTCGATGCTCAGTCCGGCTGCGGGCGCCTTCACCAATGAAAACGTGACTGTCACGCTGGTGGAAGGCTACCCGTCGGCGGCGAGCGGCGGCAATACCGCCGCGGCGGCCGGCATCGACACCAGCGACTACATCATCCGCTACGGTTCGGCCACCGCGACCGCCACCCGGCCGGCACTGCCGATCAACTCGTTCGCGCTGATTCCGGTCAGCGTGGCGAATTCCGCTGCCGGCCTGGCGTGCTACACGCAATATACCGGGGCCAGCAGCTCCGGCAATGCGATCACCCCGCCTTCGGTCACGGTGGTGTCCACCAGCTGCTAAGGTGCGCGGGCGCGTGGCCGTACCGGTGGCCGCTGCTTCCACTGCGTAAGTCAGGCCGACGACGCGATACTGGGCATTGCGGGTGCGCTTCCGCAAGGAGCACAGCAAGGCGTTCTTCAAGCTGGCGAACGGCCCGGGCTGGATGTATTTCTCGATGGTGCTGACGCAAGCTTAAGGCACCGCATCGCTGTACTCTGCCCGCAGGCGACTCACTGGAAGTTGCATTTAATTACATAAAATTAAATATTGACAACATCTTAGGGCTGGCTTAAATTAGCGCTACGATAATTATTATTTAAAAAGATCAATATATGAAACTGCACTCCCTGGCACTCGCCGCCGTTCTCGCCACTTCCTTCGGCACCGCTGCCGCCAAAACCGTCGACATCGACCTGCAAGGCGGCCCGTTGTCGTGGACCACGCACGAGATCGGTGCAACCCATACGGCAGGTGCGTTCAGCGACACGTTCACGTTTTCGGACTACACCGCCGCGGCCAGCTACGTAACGGGTGGCCTGATCAATACCGCCACCTGGTACAGCGACCTGACCTTCACGGGTGCCACGCTGAACGGCGTCGACGTGCCCGGCCTGAACGTGTTCGCCTGGTCGGCCGTGGGCTTCATCAACGAGAAAGTGTCCGGTCCATTGACGCTGACCGTGAACGGCTTCGTGACTGCCAAGGGCAGCAACACGGCCAGCTACGGCGGCGTGTTCACCGTCACCAGCGCGGTGCCGGAACCAGCCACCTACGGCATGCTGATGGGCGGCATGGGCGTGCTGGCATTCGCTGCGCGCCGCCGCAAGCAGAAATAACACTGGCACTCAGCCGTACGTCGGCAAGCAAAGGCGCTTCGGCGCCTTTTTGCGTTGTTCGCATGATACGGACGTGGTGCAGAAAACGGTCAGGCCTGCTGCTGCA
>DASVVD010000429.1:0-3448 GCA_036386715.1 Pseudoduganella sp. | reverse complement strand
CGAAATCTTCGATCAGAAGGATCAGTCGCCTGTCCTGAGCTTTCAGGTGGCGCCGCAGCGTGCTCATCAGTTCGATCAGGTGATCGGCCGAGAAGTTCAGGGTCTGGGCGATCGCGATATTGCGATGGGCATTCATCAGGTCAATCGCCCGCTGCTCCATACCGTTTTCGGCCTTAATGAAATCGATGGCATCTCTCGACAAGGCCGCTACCTGGCCATAGCTGCGGCCGTCCAGGGGCAGGTCGCCCCTGCGGAATTCGCGCCTGCGGTCATCTTGGTCACGGCTGCTCGGATCGCTGAAGATGTGCTCGACGATTGAATCGGTCGTGCCTCCCGGCCGCATAAAAAATCCCGCACGCAGATTCGGATCGAGGAAGATGCTTGGCAAGACGGTGGCTAGATCCTTGTCGAGCGGGTCGATGCAAGTGTTACTGTTTTCGATGGCATGCGCCAACTCGTTGAGAAAGCGACTGACCTTGGCCGACTGCGTCATCGCATGGTTGCCTGCCGACTTGAGGCGCTCCTCGTAGGGCGCCCTTTCCGCCTCAGGCAATTGCCTGATGATTCGTTCGATGATTCCCCGCAAGCTAGTTCCAGTACGGGGAATGGTCAGCAGGACGGTCGAAGCATCCACCGGAATGTTTGTCCGCAGCCACTGGATGAAGTGCGACTTGCCGGTGCCGGATTCGCCAACCACTGCCATCTGCACATAGTCGCGCAGGGGGTCAAGAAACTCGGCAAGCAGGCTTTCCGGCAAGCGTGGCGAAAGGTTGCCGGTGGCCCAGTCTCCCGTTCGCACTTGCAATTCGGTCGGGCAATGCACTGCACGAAATACTCGATCATCGATTTCTTCGGCGTCGGGCTTGAGGATGTGATGGAGCTCGACTTCGTTCCAGCAAGGTGCAAGCGTGGTCATTGTGCGTTCTCCAGATAGGTAATATGACTGATCGATTTGGTCTCGCGTCCCACCTCTAGCATCCACGACGTCGCGTCGGACAGGCCTTCCAGCTGGATTTTCCCGGCACGCTGCAGTCGCAGCAGTGCCAGGCTGATTGCTCCACCGAAGTGTTTGTCTTTCGCCTGCATCGGTTCTCTCAGCCGACCCTGCATGTCCTGCCAGACCGCGCCGCCGTCGAGCACCGGAATTTGTGCGGCCAGTCGTTGCCGGAAAGTTTGCGGCGTCAATTGCCGATTGGTGCCAAAAATGGTCGAAAGCCGTGGCGCGATCGCGCGGGTCGGATCCCCGATTACCATTTCCGCGGCTTGTTTGATGCTGACGCGCTCAACCAGGCCTAGGAAACGCGCCCAATAAATCACGTTTTGGTACTTCGCATCGACCGCGATACTGCTACACAGCGTGTCCCCATCGGCAATCTGACTGACGAGAATGTTGTAGTGTTTGCCGGCGCTGAATCCGAGCGGCTGCGTCGGACTCTGCTGCAACAACCAGCACAAGGCATCGGGCAGGTCTCCCTGCCCATGGTCCCGGGCAAGGTCGGCTGTCGTTAGCAGCGGGAAGAGATAGTCCTGCAGGCGTCCCGCCCAGTCCCCATTGCGCCGGTCCGACGCTAGTGGTGCGCTGATGCGCACATAATCGTCCCCCACGCGTTCGATAATCTTCAGGCGCAGCAGCTCGGTGAGTACGCCCATGCTGATCGTACTGCCGCTGCGCTCATCGCCGTCCGGGCCATCGTCGGCCGGGCTTTGCTGAGGTGGCAATGGCGACAGCATTTTTTCGAGATCGGCTAGGCTGGCGCCTTTTTCACCAAAACCATTGACGAATTCGCTCGCAAAGATAACCCGGTTGGGTTGGGCAACCAGATTGTTAATGACGCTCATGTTTGTAGGGATTCGTGAAGAGAATTAAAGGTGGCGATCGAGAACAGATCCCCAATCGTGTGTCCAGGACGGTCAGGGTTTGCCAGACCAGTCGGCAGCAGAAACAGGCGCTCCTGGCCGGCCTCGCAGGCAGCGAAATGATGTTCAGGGACGGCCGAACCGGCGCCGACCCAGACCACGGCAGGCCCCGGCGGGAGGCCGTTACTGCTCAGCAGCCTGCTGTCATTGGACTGCGCAGTGCACCAGGGGCGCTCAGCGAGCGTGGCGGCGACGGCTTCTGGGACAGTGCCGATGACGATGCAATTGCGGATGCCGTCATCCCACAAACCGTGCATGAGTTCGCGGACAAAGCGCCGCTGCGAGGCTCGCTCGAATGCTTCGGCGTCGCGCTCGAACAGGGCACGTCCCCCGACCAGACGGCGCGCCAGCCGCGCTGATAAGGCACCGACTGGCCAGGGCGCTGATGGCGGACTCGGCAAGACCGCATACCATCCTTCTGCTTCCGCGCCACGGCACACAGCACAGCCGCCACATGCGGGCACGACGGGCCGGACACCGCCGCCATTATCGAGGGCGTACAATTCTGTGAGTTGCCGGCTCGGGCACTGTACATTTCTCAGCAGTGCATGCATCCCCTGCGTGCGCTGCCGGCATGTTTTCAGCAAGGCCCTGCGCACTGGCTCGATCCGCGTGGCCCATGTCATTCGCTCGCCATGCTCGTCGTCAAGGATATCGACCGCCAACTCGGTGTGCACCTTTTCCGGATTGAAGTGCACGCCCGCGAACGCGATCATTCCGGCGCGCGCCATTAGCGAGAGCACCCTGCCGTTCCACTCCTCGTTGCGTTCACCCATCATGTCCATGTCATAGGGCGGTGGCACGGCGGTGTCGACGTAAAAGCGCGTGCGCTGATCAACATCGCGTCGGGCACGGGAAAACATAGAGTGCCAACGCGACATGCCTTTTTCCACCGAAATAATCTTCTGGCTGGCAACACCCTGCGCCACGCCGAAGTCGGCCGACGCCGGTACTAGCAGCGCCACGCTGGCACGGTTGTCGCGTCCCGCACGGCCCACCTCCTGGTAATAGCGGTCGAGGCTTTCGGGGATACAGGCGTGGATCACTGACCGCACCTGGGCGTAGTCGATGCCCAGACCGAACGCAGAGGTGCCGATTACGAGGTCGACGTCGCCCGTGCTCCACGCCTTTACGGTCTCGCTGCGGTACGTATCCGATGACTTGCCATGCACGACCCGCATGCGCCGCAAGCCCGCGTCAAGCAGGAACTGATGCCAACCCTGTGCGTCTTCCACTTTGGTCACATACAGGATCGCAGGACGCGGCAAGTGCATGATCGCTTCCAGGACCCGTGCCTTGCGGCTTGCCTCGTCGGGCGCCGTGTGCGCGATCCAGATATCCGGTTCCGGCCGTAGGCGTGCACCGGCCACCAGCGCCAGCGGCGCATGCGGCGAATACAGTCGCTGCAAGGCATCGTATGCTGTCTGCGTGACGGTCGCTGATAGGCAGACCAGGCGTGGTTGGCGCCCTAGCGGCGCCTGTCGCAGTTGCGCGACCAGTGCCGCCAGCAACTGGAATTCGTTCCTGAAAT
>DASVVD010000428.1:0-3316 GCA_036386715.1 Pseudoduganella sp. | reverse complement strand
GTCGAGGATGCCGATCGCGGAAAACGTCAGCAGCAGGACCTTGACGCTGCGCCGCAGCAGCGTCATGACGGAAACGATCTGGCGCCGCTGCTGCCGCTGCATGCGGGCGATGACCATTTCGGCGACGGCATCGACCAGCCGCAGGCCGAACCAGACCAGCGCGATGACGGTCACGATGCCGGTGTAGCGCAGCAGGGCCTGGCGCGCCACGATCGCTACCGGCAGGCGGTCGGCCCAGTTGTAGAAGATCGCTACCGCGATCAGGAGGCTGAATGGCGGCAGCGCCGCCTCGAAGAAGCGGTAGATGCCGTTCGCCGCCGGATCGGCCACCAGCCGGCGCATGCCGGCCACCATCAGTACGGCCAGCATCCACAGGCCACCAAACACCATCACCCCTAGCCCGAGCAGGATGCCCCAGTCCTTGAGCGGCGCGCCGGCGACGATGAATTCATCCTGCGGCGGTTCCTGCGCCGCGGCGGCAAGCCGGGTCGCCGTGCCGATCTGGCTCAGCGTTTCCTTCGAGATGCGCCACACCTGGCGCTCGCCATCGAGCGTGCGCGCGAGCAGCACCGGCACCTTTTTGCCCTTGACGGTGATTTCGCCGACGTTTTCCTGGTCGAGCGGCAGGTCGTCGTCGAGCCGGCCGGACGCCTCGTTCGACAGGGCGGCAAAGGCATCGAGCGAGCCGGCATCGTCGAGCAAGGCGTGGAAACCACGCGCCTGGCTGACGGCGGCGAGGCGCTGCCGGGCGCTGCTGCCGGTAGTGGCGGGCAGGTCGAAATAGATGGCGGCGCGGTCGTAATCGAGTTCGGCAAGCGCGGCGATCAGGCCGGAAACCATGGCGCGGGGCGTATCGCGCCCGAACGGATCGGGTGGCACGGCCGGCGCGGCGGGCGCGCCGGCTTTCGGCAAGGCGAAGGCGGCGAAACTCGGCGGAGCGGCCAGGGCCAGCAGCAGGAACAGCAGCAACAGCAGGGACAGCAGCATCGGCGCCCGCGGGGGTAGTACCAAGCTACGGAAATTCGGGAAACGGATGGGAAAACGCATGCGTGGAGTGGCTCCTTTGTTCAGGGACTGGATGGCTGTCGGCGGATCGCCGGCGCAGGACGCGGACGATGCAAGGCGCACGGGGCGATCACTGCGGAAAAGTGGGGATCGGCGCGGCATGCCGTCGGATACATCGCGACACATGCTTTCATGACGGCACTGCTGCGGAAGATGGCCCATCGATTCCGGCAGGCGATGAATCACATGTCTGGATGACAAGTTTAACATCCCATTGGACAGGCGCCGCACGATTGGCGGGCGCCGCCCTGACGAATAGCGTAAACGGCTGAGGCCGTGTCACGGTGCCAGGCACCATGACACGGCCTCAGCCGTGCAAAGCCCGGAACGGTAGCCCGGGTGGACCGCCGGGGGCGGCGCCGCTCCGCTATCGGCAGCAGGCGCCAAAAGGCGCCTGCTGCGCGCGTTTAGCTCAGCTTCGTGGCTCAGCTTCGTGCATAGGTCATCGGCACGTGAAACTGGCGGCCTGCTCGACATCCCCGGTGCCGTTGTAGCGGGCCACCTTCGGATAGGCGCACAACGGCCGGCTGCGCGTGGCCGACCAGCTCGAAGGCAGGTCCGCATTCGCGCCCCCGGCATTGCCGGGCCCGCGGGCCGTGGCCGCCAGCGCGTCGGGCGCCTGCCCTTTCTCGACCCAGTTCACCAGCGGCGTCAATGCATCGAACTGGTCGGTGGCGGGGCCGCCGGCGCAATGATTCATGCCGGGCACGCGGAAGAAGCGCGCGAAGTTCGCGGCATCGCCGTTGTTCGCAGCCTGCAGCGATTCGTACCAGGCGGTGGTGTCGTCGCTGGAGAAGATCGGGTCGCTGGTGCCGTGGTAGACCAGCAGCTTGGCGCCGCGGTTCTTCAGCCTGGACAGGTTCGCCGCGTCGGGCGGCAGCATGAACGACAACGCCGATTCCGTGTACACGCTGCTGGTGGCGCCCACCCGTGCCAGCATCGTCGACAGGTTGCCGCCCAGTGCGAACGCGGGGCCGTTGAACGTTGCCGGGTCTTCCGGCGGCACCGACCAGATCAGGCCCACCGCGCCCGAGTCCCGTTCGAGCGGCGCGCTGAACTTCCAGCTGGACCAGCCGCCCGTTGCCAGGCCGGCGTCCCACGGGAAGCTGTTGTAGATCCTGGTGCCGGACTCGGTGGTGGCGCCAGCGAACAGCGCCGCGATGCCGGTCTTCTGCGCCGCGCTCAGGCAGGTGCCGTCGCGCGCGCCGCTGCAGGTCGGCACGTCGCGGCCGATGTCGAACGCCTTCTGGCAGGCGCCGGTATCCTGCACCAGGCCATCGGAGGCGCCGTCGAGCGCATCGCACTTGCCCAGCACCGCCTGCGACACCATGGTGCGCTCGGCCTGCGTGAAGCCACTGCCGGGATCGCCGGCCGTGGTGGCCAGCGACGCATAGGTTTTCGCGCCGGCGATATTGGCGATCGCCGCCAGCGGCAGCCGGTAGCCGGGATTGCCTGCCAGGAAGCCGTCGTACTGGTCGGCATAGCGCGCCGCCGCCACCATCGCATGCCGCCCGCCATTCGAGCAGCCGCCGATATAGGAACGGTCCGGGCCCTTGCCGTAGGCGGCCTGGATCACGCTTTTCGCCATCGGCGTCAGCTTGCCGACCGCCTGGTAGCCGTAATCGAGCCGCGCCTGCGGGTCGATGCCGAAGTCCGGCGTGGGGCTCGGGTGCCCGGCATCGGCGCTGATCACGGCAAACCCCAGGTTCAGGGCGTTGTCGAGCGGGCCGCCCCCGCCGACCGGGCCGAGCGCCGTCGACACGCTGCCATCGAGCCCGCCGTTGGCCTGGTAGAAGAAGCGGCCGTTCCATTTCAGCGGCAGGCGCATTTCAAAGCCGATCGCATAGGTCTTGCCATCGGTCGGGCTGACCCGACGCAGCATCTGCCCCAGCACCTGGCAATGCTTGTCCACTGCCTTGCCGGCCACCTTCACGGTGCCGGCGTCGATCGTGTTTACCGCGGTGATGGTGGTGTCGGGGTACGCAATGCGCGCCGCGATGCCGGCACAGGAATCGAGCGTGCTCCCCACTGCTGCCGCCAGTTGCGGCAGCGGCGCCGGCACGGCCGGTGCCGGCTGCTGGTTGCTGCTGCCGCCACAGCCGGCCAGGCCGAAGGCGGCCAGGGTTGCCACGATACCGCTTATGTTTTGCATGCTCATACGGTTTCCTCTGTTGAACAGGGTTGGGGTACAGGGCCGAGATAAAGGGCCGAGATAAAAGGCCGAAATACGGGGTGGAGAGACGGGACAGCG
>DASVVD010000427.1:0-5831 GCA_036386715.1 Pseudoduganella sp. | reverse complement strand
GTCGAAACGCACCGGGCTGTATGCGGCGTACGGGCATGTGCGCAACCGCAACGGCGCGGGCTACACGGTGGGCAACAACACCGAATCCGGCAGCGGCAGCACCGGGTACAACCTGGGTGTCCGGCACACGTTCTGACCGCGCTTACGCCGGGATTCGGGCAATGACCTTGATTTCAAAATCAAAGCCGTACAGCCACGTCACACCGACCACCGTGGCCGTGGGAAAGGGTGCCTCGCCCCAGAATTCCTGGGCAACACCCCAGATGCGTTCGAAGCGCGTTGCGGGATCGACGATGAAGACGGTCACGTCCACCACATCGTCGAAGGTGCAGCCGCCGGCGGCCAGCACCGCGTTCAGGTTGGCGAATGCGCGGCGCACCTGCGCGTCCAGTTCCGGTTCCGGCGACCCATCCTCGCGGCTGCCGACCTGGCCGGACACGAACAGCAGGTCACCGGAGCGCACCGCGGGCGAATAACGGTTCTGTTCATACAGGGCCTGGCGCCCCGGCGGAAATACCACGTCACGCTTTGTCATCGATTCTCTCCTTGGCATCCCGGTTCGGGATGGCAGAACTGTACCGGTCCCGGCGACGGCGATAAACCAGCAATCGCCCCCAGCACTGTTTGTATAATCCAAACAATCTACAGACCAGGGGCGGAATATATGGACCGGTTCGATGCGATGCGGGCCTTTGTCCGCGTTGTCGAGGCAGGCAGCTTTACCCGGGCGGCGGACACGCTGCACATGAGCCGCACGACCGTCACCCAGCTGGTGCAGCAGCTGGAAGCCCGGCTGCGCGTGAGGCTGTTGAACCGGACGACACGGCGCGTAAACGTGACGGTGGACGGCGCGGCCTATTACGAACGGGCGGCAGGCCTGCTGGCCGAACTCGATGACATGGAAGCCGGCCTGCCAAGCGCGGACACGGCGCCAAGAGGCCAGCTGCGCGTGGATGTGCCCAGCCCGTTCGCGGCGATGATCGTGGTGCCGGCGCTGCCGCGCTTCCATGAACGCTATCCGGACATCCAGCTGGACCTGGGCGCCAGCGACCGCAAGGTGGACATCATCGGCGAGAACGTGGATTGCGTCATCCGCGGCGGCGAACTCGCCGACCAGTCGCTGACTGCGCGGCGCCTGGCCGACCTGGGGCTGGGCGTGTACGCGGCACCGTCCTACCTGGCCCGCGCCGGCATGCCGTCGCACCCGGACTCGCTGCCCGACAGCCACCATCGCATCGTGGCCTTCCGCTGGTCCGGGGCCGGCTTTCCCTACCTGATGCAGCGCGATGGCGAGACCGCCCGGGTCCAGGGCAGGCACGTGCTGAGAACGGACGACGGCAACGCCTACCTGGCGGCCGGGCTGGCAGGACTGGGCATCCTGTGGCTGCCGGACTACATGGCCCGGCAGCACGTGGCAACCGGTGCCTTGCAGGCACTGTTCACGGACTGGCGCATCGAACCCATGCGGCTGTCGGTGGCTTATCCGGCGAACCGCTACCTGAGCCGCAAGGTGCGCGTCTTCATCGACTGGATCGTCGAGGTGATGGAGCAGGAACTGCCGGCTATACAGGACAAGGCGGTCAGCGCCGGGCGCCCGCGGCAGGCCTGATCTCGGCGATCATTTCGCCTTCGCCGTCCAGGCCCACTTCCACGAACCCCAGCGAGGCATAGAAGCGCCGGCCCACCGCGTTGCCCGGCATGTAGCAGATGGTGATGCGGCGCAGGTCGGGGCGGCTGCGCAACTCCTCCAGGAGCAGTCCCATGGCGTGGCGGCCGATGCCGCGGCCCTGCTGCGCCGCGTCCACCATCAGGCGGTAGATGGCGTAGTGGCCCGGCTCGTCGTTGGCGTTGATGCCATACAGCAGGAAGCCGGCCGGCTTGCCATCGACATAGATCGCCTGTGGGTGCAGGTTGGGGTAATAGCTGGCCTGGGCAATGGAAGAGGCGTTGGAAGCAACGAACTGCGCCTGCTCGGGCGGCAGCTCGATGTTCATCACGGCTTCGACGTTTTCCCTGGTGATCGGTGCCAAAGTAATGGACAAGGTTGCTCCTTGAGAGTGACTGGCGGGGCGGCTTGCCCCGCGCAAAGGATGAGCCAGAAATGTACAGGCAAACGCCCGTGCGTGGAACTGGCCATTGTCGATACTGCCGCCCCGGTGACTCCCCGGCGACGCCCCATGCCGCGCTACTTTGCCAGCGTGACCAGCGGCTTGCCCTTCTCCACGATATAGGTGGCCAGTTCCTTCGACTCGCCGCCGTGCACATTGCGCGCCGAGTGCACCGCGCCGGCCGGAATGAACAGCGTCTGCCCTGCCTTCAAGGTCACCGGCGGCTGGCCGTCGATCTGGTATTCCAGCGTGCCTTCCAGCACGAAAGCCACTTCCTCGCCAGGGTGCGAATGGCGCGGCGCCTTCACGTTCTGGCCAAAGTCCACCCGTACCTGCACCAGTTCCTTGCCGGGCAGGCTGATGTCTTCCTTGAGCAGGTCTGCGCGGCCGAGGCCCGCCACCTGCGCGTGGGCGCCCGTCGACAGCGATGCGGCGAGGACCAGCAGGGTCGTGGCGGCGAGGGAGCGGAGGGGATTCATGGTGTTTCCTTTCGATGTGAGTGGAGTGCTCACAGTAGGCCACGGCCATGTGTACCGGAGATGTCGCCGGGTATCGGAAAGGCGGCGGTTTGTATGGAAAGGGCGCGTGGATACATGGAGATACATGCCACTGCGCGACCGCCTGCTCGGGAGCGGCAATCGTCCACGGCACCGCCGCCACCTCATGGCACCATGCAGCTTTTGGAAAGGGCACGGCCATGGCACACGTGGTATTGCTGGGCGATTCGATCTTCGACAACGCCAAATATGTTCCGGAGGGGATCGGGGTGGCGGCGCACCTGCAGGATTGCCTCGGCGCCGGGCATCGGGTATCGCTGCGGGCGCAGGACGGCAGCGTGCTCGCCGACATGCCGGCGCAGCTGCGCGGCCTGCAGGCATTGCCCGACAGGCCGACCAGCCTGGTGGTCAGTTGCGGCGGCAACGACGTGCTCGCCCTGGTGGGCGCCATGCAGTCGCCGGTGGCCTCGGTGCTGGAGGCGGCCGAACTGCTGGCGACCTGGCAGGCCGCCTTCCGCCGCGACTACCAGGCCATGCTCGGCCTCGTGGCCGGGTGCGGCATACCGTTTGCCGTCTCCATCATCTACGACCAGGTTCCCGGGCTGTCACCCGGCCTGCGTGGCGCGCTGGCGCTGTTCAACGACGTGATCCTGCGCGAAGCCGTGACGCGCGCCATCCCGGTGCTCGACCTGCGGCTGGTCTGCACGGAACCGGGCGACTACGCTGCGTCGTCGCCGATCGAGCCGTCGTTCGAAGGGGGGCGAAAGATCGCCGCGGCGATCGCGGAGCTGGTGCTGGGGCACGAGCCCGGTGCTGCGCGGACCGTTGTCTTCTCCGGTCCGGCAAGCAGGCACGGGCACCCGTCCTGACAGCAAGCGGCCGATGGCCATGCCGGCGCATGCGCGCGCACCGAGGCTATCCCGCCGTGCTATCTTGTTAACACCATCTAGTGCCCAGGCCGGGCAATGTCTCCGAATGCGCCGCCTGCACCAGCAACTTCAACGTCAGGAAAACCATCATGCAACAACTTTCTCCAGCCGGACAGCAGATCATCGAAAATATTGCGAGCCGGTATGGCTACAGCACCGATGCCGTCCTCAGCATGCTGCAATCGGTCATCAACGGCAACGGCAGCATGGCGCAGTTCAACCATCCGGAATTTGCCGGCGCCGGCCAGTGGATGAATGGCGGCATGACGATGGTTTCCGACATGTTCAACAACCAGCTCAAAGGCAGCGTGAACAACCTGTGCTCCGAACTGGCGCAACTGGTGGCGACACAGCCCGACCTGGTCAGGCAAGGCAGTTTCCAGTCGCAAAATCAGGGTGGCCAGCAGCAGGGCAGCCAGCATCAAGGTGGGCAGCAACAGGGAAGCCAGAGCCAGTATCAAGGCGCCTATTCCGGCGGCAACGGTCATGACACATGGAATAACGCGGCCGGGAGCGGCGCCAGCCTGTTCGTGCCACCCGCGCCCGGCAGCGGCACCGACTGGTGGGGCGCCGGTTTGCGCTGGCCCAACAGCACTGGCGCCCAGAACGGCGTCCGCTACGCCTATTTTGCCCAGGCGCGCCGCCTGGCCATCGAAGTGAACGGCAAGGTCACGATCTACGATACGCTGGACCACCAGATCGGCGGCTTTTCACAGCAACAATCCTCCGGCGGCTCGCTCAGCTTCAACAGCCAGTACGGCCTGGTCGACGTCGCACGCCTGCCTGTCGTGTCCATCGATGGCATGGCGCCAACGGTGGAAACGGGCAATAACGTCGCACCGGTAGCGGAATCGGGCCGGGTTGCGTCTCCGGCATCAGGTCCGTCCGGCACGGTACCGCAGTTCGCCCAGACCACGGCCGCGGATGCGCAGGATATCTTCGCAACGATCGACCGGCTTGCCGAACTGCGCAGCCGGAATATCCTGAGCGAAGCGGAATTCGACGCCAAGAAGACAGAATTGCTGGCCCGGTTGTAGCCGCTGCCTGGATCAGGCCGGATACTTCGGGCATAAAAATCCCGCAATGCCTTGGAGGCATGCGGGACTTTGGACGCTACCGGACTTCCTGATAGCGGTCAGTTCATCCACAGCCGCTCAAGCTTCTGTGCCAGTGCTTGCCGGGCGATATCAAGCCGCACCGGGTCGGTCTTGGTGGACAGTGTGCTTCGGTCTTTCCGGCCCAGGAAATAAGCAATTCGTTCAGCATTGGCACCGGAGGGGTGAGGCAACCCGTCGAGTATCTGTTGTGACTGCAGCACTCCCTGGCTTGCAAGCCAGTGCAGGCCGTCGGCCACTGCCGGCCCGAGCGGGATGAAGACGGCCTCCTTTAGCACGGCCGCCTCGTGTGCGAAGTATTGGGTCATCTGGCGACGCAGGAATGGATGCCTGATCGGAGCCGGCGCACCACTGTAGTTTTTCTCGTCCTTGCTCACCGGATGGCGCAGCAGAGAAGTGCTGTTCAGGTGTGCCTGCTGGCCGAAGAGGGCACTGCAACTGGGCAGGTTCAGCCAGTGTTGCAGGCCGATACAGTCGAGCAGGGCTATCAGGTTGGGGCGGAGAGGGCCACTGAAGGCGCCTGCCTGCTTGGGGCGAACAGTGCATGCTCAATCGTTGCGCCGCCGAGCAGTTGGGCTCGCGTAACGCGGCCATATTGGTAAAACTACCGGAAACAATTTAGCGCATTTCTTGCCACCTGTAGCGGGCACAAGTACGAGAGATTCGCTGTCCCCACCATATCATATCTAGTACCTTTCTCCCCTCCATTCCAGGCAGCATAACTTCGAAACGAACCGGGCCATAATCGTTCCCGATCGCCAGGCGTGGTCAAGCTTTTCGCCCATCGGCCAGCAGCTTGGCGCGACAGACTTTGCCAGCTGACGAGGTTCGCGGGTAGTCCATGCGAGGCTGACGATCGTCTAGGGCGCGCTCTCCAGCGACGCCTCCTGGACTGCTCACCAACCATCAGGAGATCTGGAATGAACAATACCGGAACAGCCGGTCAATCACTGGCCGAGAGGGCCATGCGGGGCAGGGCGATTGCCTTGATTGCCATCTGCCTCGCCGGCGGCGCAAGCGCGCAAGACATGCACCAGCACGGCCATGAGGACAAGGCCATCAACCAGTCATTGCCTGCAGCGTTCATGGCCAGCAATGACCGGCCATTTGCGCAGATGATGAATGAGGCGATGGCGATCATGGATCGGGACATGCAGGCGCTCCCATGAATGGCAAACCGGA
>DASVVD010000426.1:0-19804 GCA_036386715.1 Pseudoduganella sp. | reverse complement strand
TCGTTCTTGTCGGTATCGGCGAACTGGTAATCGGGATGGAAGCTGGCGACCTGCAGTTCGCCCTCCAGGCCCATGTCCTCGAGCGCCGCATCGGCCACGTCGAGGAACTCGTTGTAGTCTTCGAAGTCATTCAATACATGGGGATGGATGATCAGCGTGGTATCCACCTGCTCGGCCGGGGTGTCGGACAGGCGCTGCAATTCGTTCATCAGCGTTTCAAGCAGCTCCTCGGGCGCGGTGGCTTCCGAAAACACATAACGGATCTGCCCTTTGACATGGACAGCCTTGGCGAACGGGCACAGGTTCAAATCGATGACAGCCTTCTCCAGCCACGCGGTGGTGGCGGCGATGGCGCCGGCTTCGTCTACGCTGGCATTATTTATTTCATTGCTCATATTCAATTTTCCGCTTGGTCAAATGCTGGTGAATCATTGTACGCATCCGATGACGTTTGCGCTATTTTCGGCGAATTTGCAGGCATCCATGCCGATCTCGCATCCATTTATCTTCATACCGTAGCTCAAGTTTTTTGTAACGGTGCCGACATATTGCTTGACGGCGGCCCGGCAATCTCCTTAAACTCAGCCTTTAAATTGGTAGTCCGTCCCCCTGCGCTTGCTCAGGTGCCATCTCCGGGCGCTTGGTTAGGTTAACCTGACGACAACACAATGGAACGCTATGCAAATTAAGACGATTTCTCTGCTGGCAGCACTCATCGCCACGGCTCCAGCCATCAGCCAGGCGATCGAAGCTGATACGCTGCCCCTGCTGCCGCTGTCCACCGCCATCAAGGCTCCCGCACCAAACCTCGCTCCCACGCCGCACAATGCCACCAAGGCCGCCGATGACCCGTTCCGGGAAACGGACGTGTGGAACCGCATCCGTACCGGCTTTTCGATTCCCGACCTGAACAATTCGCTGGTGACGAAGCATGCCAACTGGTATGCCGAGCGTCCCGATCACATGGCCCGCACCTCGGCGCGCGCGTCGCTGTACCTGTTCCACGTGGTGACGGAACTGGAAAAGCGCAACATGCCGACCGAACTGGCGCTGCTGCCGTTCATCGAGTCGGCCTTCAATCCGGTAGCAGTCTCCAGTGCGAACGCCGGTGGCATGTGGCAGTTCATGCCCGGCACGGGCCGCGATTTCAACCTGAAGCAGAATGCCTTCAAGGACGACCGCCGCTCCGTGCTGGCCTCCACCGATGCCGCGCTGACTTACCTGCAGCGGCTGTACGACATGTTCGGCGACTGGCAGCTGGCACTGGCCGCGTACAACTGGGGCGAAGGCTCGGTGCAGAAGGCGATCGCGAAAAACCGCGCTGCCGGCAAGCCGACCGACTTTGAAAGCCTGGCCGACCTGATGCCGGCCGAAACGCGCAACTACGTGCCGAAGCTGCAGGCGGTGAAGAACATCGTTGCAAACCCGGGCCGCTTCGGCCTGTCGCTGCCGCTGATCCGCAACGAGCCGTATTTCACCGCGGTCGACAAGACCAGCGATATCGACCTGGCGATCGCCGCCCAGCTGGCCGAACTGTCGGTCGACGATTTCAAGGCGCTGAACCCGCAGTTCAAGCGCCCCGTGATCACCGGCGGCGAGCAGACGCAGATCCTGCTGCCAAAGGAAAATGCGGAAAAGTTCCACCTGAACCTGGCCCAGTGGGGCCAGGCGCTGTCCACCTGGACCACGCACCGCGTGAGCGGCGCACGTGAAAGCATCGCCTCGCTGGCTTCGAAATTCCGCACCACGCCCGAAGTGATCCGCCAGGCCAACAACCTGCCGTCGCGCGGCATCCTGAAAGCCGGCTCGACGCTGCTGGTGCCGAAGATCTCGACCAGCGCGAATTTCGATATCCCCGCCGAGATCGCCGAAAACGCCACCGTCGCCGTGGCGGACGAGCCGGTCGCCAAGACCAGCAACTATCGCAAGGCCAAGGCCGGCATCGGCAAGGCACGCTCGCCGATCAAGCTGGTCAAGGCCCGCGTCTCGCGTGAAACCGCCGGCAAGAAACGCCGCAACTGATCGCCACACCCGCATCAGCCAAGGCTGCGCGGCCCAACGGCCCGCAGCCTTTTTTATTGGCGCTGTTCGCGTAAGCTAGGCATTGCCTGTTGGCATGGAACTTTATTCTGCGATTGCTGTCTCGCCCAGCGCTGCTATCGCCCGGCAACCGCCACACGGAGCCACTGCCTGGGCGTCGTCAATGTGGCAGCATCGAGTACCTGCTGCCAGCCGGCGTAGTGGTGCAAGTAGCGGCTGGCCACGCCATTGAAACGCCGCAACCATGTCTTGAAACGGCCGTGCCATCCATTGACTCCCTGGATATGCATGGCGCCGCGGGCCCGCATGCCAGCATGCACGTTCACAAACTCGTGGCTGATGCCGGTGCTCTTTGCAAATGCCTGGTAAGCCCTGGCAGCATCGCTCACCAGCAGCGCGTCACGCGCCAGCACTGGCAGCAGGTGCTTTATCAACTGCGCCGTCGTGACTGGCCCACGGCCGGTCACGAATGCACAGGTGTTGCGGGTGCGGTCGCGCGCCACCAGGATGCAATCAAACTCCTGGCTGATGCCGCGCCGCGCCGCCTTGCCACCGCGCTTGCGGGCGGGACGGTCCAGGTTGCGCGAGCCTTTTTGCGAAGCAAGGTGGTAGGGCGAAGCAGGGGTTTCGACGAGCGCGGCTCGTCGCCTGGGTAGCGGTGCTCGCCTGCAAGCGAGCACTCCTTCCTCGTCGGCTTCGACGATGCCCGACAGCCTGGGGAGCGGCGCCCGGCGCACCGCGGCAAGGAAGCGGTGGCGCCACCGGAAGCTGGTCGATTTCGCCACCGCCACACGCCGTGCTGCCGCGCGTACCGTGTCCGAGCCGATCAGGCATTGCAGATAAGGTAGCCATTTGTCGCGCAGGCGCAGGCGGGCCAGCGGCGTGCCGGTCAACGCGTTGAAACTATGCCTGCAGCCTAGACAACGATAACGCTGCAGGCCGTTGGCCTGGCCACAACGGTGGCAGCGGCGGCCGGCACAGTGCGGACATATTCGTTGGCTGGCCGCTTCCTCGATCAGGGCGAAGCACCCCCCTGGCTGCACGACTGATGCGAGAAAGTTCTGCAAACAGGCCACTTCATCGGCTGAGAGCTGGAGCTTTGCCAGCGCCTTGAACAACACCTGGAAATCCGCCATACCCATGCTGGCCTCCTGATAGACATGAAGTATCTCAACAGGAGGTCAGACAGCGTTGTTCCGTGGCAGTTCCCCTACCTTACGCGAACAGCGCCTTTTTATTGGCCCGGAGCCCGCCGGTGGCAGTGATAGCAATCGGCCAAGCTTGCAGCCGCCGCCCCCAAGTCATACAATCTCGATCCTGCGGTAACACGTACCAGTAGTGGATCACTTGGCAACTGATCGTGGGATAAAAGCGTGTATTTCCGCGCCATGCGTCGTTGCAAATACCCCGGGACAGCTGGCTGTCCCGAGGCATTTACGCCTAGCCTGACACGGAAATTCATCGCTTTTGTTTGCCACGCCGTTGCCAAGTGAACTACGAGCGATCGGTCACCAACTAGAACAACAACCCATGCTGGCGCCTGCGGGCGCGCAGCGGGCAATTGGAGTAATCATGGCTTTCTTGCAAGGCAAAAAAATCCTCATCACCGGCTTGCTGTCCAACCGTTCGATCGCTTATGGCATTGCGCAGGCGTGCCGCCGCGAAGGCGCGGAACTGGCCTTTACCTATGTCGGCGAGCGCTTCAAGAGCCGCATTACCGACTTCGCCGCCGAATTCGGCAGCCAGCTGGTGTTCGACTGCGACGTAGCCAGCGACGAGCAGATCGAAGCGCTGTTCCGCGACCTGGGCCAGAGCTGGGACAGCCTGGATGGCTTCGTGCACGCGATCGGCTTCGCGCCGCGCGAGGCCATCGCCGGCGAATTCCTCGACGGCCTCTCGCGCGAGAACTTCCGCGTGGCGCATGACATCTCCGCCTACAGCTTCCCGGCCATGGTGAAGGCCGCGCTGCCGCTGCTCAAGCCAGGCTCGTCGGTGCTGACGCTGTCGTATCTCGGCGCGATGCGGGCGATCCCCTACTACAACACGATGGGCCTGGCGAAAGCATCGCTGGAAGCCTCGGTGCGCTACCTGGCCGAGAACCTGGGCCAGCAGGGCATCCGCTCGAACGGCATCTCCGCCGGCCCGATCAAGACACTGGCCGCATCCGGCATCAAGGACTTTTCCAAGCTGCTCGGCTTTGCCGCCAGCCACGCGCCGCTGCGCCGCAACGTCACCATCGAGGAAGTGGGCAACACGGCAGCGTTCCTGCTGTCCGACCTGTCGTCCGGCATCACCGGCGACATCGTCTACGTGGACGGCGGCTTCTCCCATGTGATGGGCCTGAACGCCAGCGATTACCTGTAAGGCATCGCCAGCCGGCGCCCGGCAATGCCGGCGCCGGCACTCGGCTGCACGCTTGAGAAACCCGTGCAGGTTATGCTGAAATCGGGTATGATGTCTCTTGTGCGTTGCAACAGACTTCGCACAAAGAAGAAGAACATAGAGAATCACAAAAGAATATACGTGCGGTAGAAATACCGGATAGTCATAGCACGTAGCCATATTTTAATCAGCTTCGCAAGCCTTCGCGCATCCCGGCTCCTTTTGCCCCTGCTCGCTGCAGTTTTATTCACTGCAGTTTCATTCAGAGCCAAGCAACTGTCCGGATGGCGCTTATAAAAAGCCCCCCGCCCCTGCGTGTCGCACCTTGACACCGTCCCGGCGCAAAGCTTTTGTGCCGAAATTTCTATTCCTGTCGTTTAGAGTCATTTCGTTCGGTTGGCGTTGCTATGTTTGCGTTCTGCGCTCGTGCAGGAACGCGCAATTTTACGAAAGATATACATGAGTTTTGAAACACTAGGTCTCCACGCATCCCTCATCAAAGCCCTGACGGACTCCGGCTACACCACGCCGACGCCAGTCCAGGAACAGGCTTTGCCTGCCGCAATGGCCGGGAAGGATCTGCTGGTTTCCTCGCAAACGGGCTCCGGCAAGACCGCGGCCTTCATGCTGCCTTCGCTGCACCGCCTGGCTCAGGACGAGTCGGCAGCACCGCAGGGCCGCACCCCGAACCAGGAAAAACAGGCCGCCAGCGCCCGTGGCGAGCGTCCCCGCTTCAAGGCTGCCCAGCCGAAGATGCTGGTGTTGACGCCAACCCGCGAACTGGCACTGCAGGTCACCACCGCGACCGATAAATACAGTATCAACCTGCGCCGCACGAAAGCCGTGGCAATCCTGGGCGGCATGCCTTACCCGAAGCAGATGCAACTGCTGTCGCGTAATCCGGAAATCATCGTGGCCACGCCAGGCCGCCTGATCGACCACATGGAATCGGGCAAGATCGACTTCTCGCAACTGGAAATCCTGGTGCTGGACGAAGCCGACCGCATGCTGGACATGGGCTTCATCGACGACATCGAGAAGATCGTGGCCGCCACGCCGGCAACGCGCCAGACGATGCTGTTCTCGGCCACGCTGGAAGGCACGGTCGGCAACATGGCCCGCCGCATCACGAAGGATCCGATGACGATCCAGATCATGCAGGCTGCCAACAAGCACGAAAACATCACGCAGCGCGTGCACTTCGTGGACGACCTGTCGCACAAGAACCGCCTGCTCGATCACCTGCTGCGCGATGAATCGCTGGACCAGGCCGTGGTCTTCACCGCCACCAAGCGCGATGCCGACACGATCGCCGACCGCCTGAACATCGCCGGTTTCTCGGCCGCCGCACTGCATGGCGACATGCACCAGGGCGCCCGTAACCGCACGCTGGACAGTATGCGCCGCGGTACCGTGAAGGTGCTGGTCGCAACCGACGTTGCCGCCCGCGGCATCGACGTGCCGACGATCACGCACGTGTTCAACTACGACCTGCCGAAGTTCGCCGAAGACTACGTGCACCGTATCGGCCGTACCGGCCGTGCCGGTCGCAATGGCCTGGCGATCTCGCTGGTGAACCACTCGGAAAACATGAACGTGCGCCGTATCGAACGCTTCACGAAGCAGTCGATCCCGGTCAACGTGGTGGAAGGTTTCGAGCCGAAGAAAACGGCGGCACCGCGTTCCGCGGCACGTCCGGGCTGGAAGCCGGGCGAGAACCGCAAGCCGTCGGGCCAGCGCAGCTTCGCCAAGCCGGCCTACCCGCGCGACGGTGCGCCGCGTCCTGAAGGCGGTGGTTTCGCCCGTGACAGCAGCCACTACCGCAGCGAAGGCACGCCGTTCCGTGCCGACGGTGCACCACGTCCAGAAGGCGGCTTCCGCCGCGAAGGCGCGCCCGCCCGCAAGGAAGGCGGCGGCTTCCGCCGTGACAGCGCACCGCGTTCCGACGCACCGCGCCGTCCATGGGGCGAGCGCTGATCGCACCAGCCTCATGATGTAATCTGAAGCCGCCGGGTTCGCCCGGCGGCTTTTTTCATGGTGCAAAGGTTCCGGCACACGCCTGCAGAGCGCACATGTACGCTACCGTACAGAGCACCATGACGGCGGGCGGCACACTGACACCATGAAAAAATTACTGCTCTCGCTTCTTGTCGCTGCGCCCCTGGCGCATGCCCAGACCACGCCGCCGTCCCCCGCACAACCGGCACAAGCCGGGCCAACGGCACCTGCCATGGCGCCGGGCCAGGCCGCACAAGCCGGGCAAGCCCCTGCCGCGCCGCAAGCCCCCGCAGCACAGGCCCCCATCACGCCGGACCAGGTGCCGCCCGACCTGCGCGCCCAGGTCCTGCTCGACCGTGCCCACTTCTCGCCCGGCGAGATCGACGGCAAGGCCGGCAGCAACATGCGCCAGGCGATCACCGGCTTCCAGAAAGCCCGCGGCCTGCAGGCCACCGGCACCCTGGACCAGGCCACCTGGAACGCGCTGGAGGACCGTCAGCCGATCCTTGGCGCCTACACGATCACCGACGCCGACGTGCAGGGTCCGTACGGCCAGGTGCCGGCCGCGATGGGCGAGAAAGCGAAACTGGCGTCGCTGCACTTCGAGACGATCGAGGAGGCGCTGGGCGAACGTTTCCACGCCAGCCCCGAACTGCTGAAGCAGATGAACCCCGGCAAGAACTTCATGCAGCCGGGCGAAAAGATCCTGGTGCCGAACACCGGCGCGGCCGGGCCTTTGCCTGCCGCTGCGAAACTGGTGGTCGACGACTCCGAACGCACGTTGTCCTTGCTCGACGAAAGCGGCAAGGTCGTCGCCCAGTTCCCGGCCAGTACCGGGAGCGAGCACGACCCGCTGCCGGTCGGCACCTGGAAGGTCAATGGCGTGGGCCGCAATCCGGATTACCGCTACAACCCGAAGCTGTTCTGGGACGCGAAGCCCGGCGAAGGCAAGGCGATCATCAAGCCAGGCCCGAACAATCCGGTGGGCGTCGTGTGGATCGACCTGTCGAAGGAACACTACGGCATCCACGGCACACCGGAGCCGGGCAAGATCGGCAAGACGGAATCGCACGGCTGCATTCGCCTGACGAACTGGGATGCGGCCCGGCTGGCCGGCGTGGTCAAGCCAGGCTTCCAGGTCATCCTGCAGGACTGATGTGAACCACGACAACGATAACAACAACGATAGCGACAACGATAGCAACAACGATAACGACAACGATAACAATAACGATAACGATAACGACCGGGGGACACCATGAAATGGCTGCTGACCTTGCTGCTGGGCGCCGTGCTCGGCGTAGTAGGAACGGTATTGTGGCTGGGGCGTGATGTCCCCGCTGGCGGCGCGGCGCCGGCGCCGGCAGTTGCGCAGGCGCCGACGGCACTGCCTTCCGCCCGCCCTGCTCCCGCATCGCCGCCCGCTGCCGCAGCCGGCGTTCCGCTGCCGGCCAGCGAGCTGCCGGGCGTACAGCCGACGGTGCCAGTATCACCGGCCGCGACCAGCTTCGACATCGATGTGAAACCCACGATCGGCCCGTTGCTGATGCCCGTGGCTGGCGTCAGCCCGAAGGAACTGACCGATACGTTCAGCCAGGCGCGTGGCAGCGAGCGACAGCACGAGGCGCTCGATATCCCCGCGCCGAAAGGCACGCCGGTGCTGGCGGTGGCGGATGGCAAGATCGTCAAGCTCTTCACCAGCAAGCCGGGCGGTCTGACCGTCTACCAGTTCGATCCGTCGGAAAAATACGCGTATTACTATGCCCACCTGGACAGCTACGCACCGGAGCTGAAGGAAGGCCAGGCGATCCGGCGCGGCCAGATGATCGGCTACGTGGGTGTGACCGGCAATTCCGATCCCAACGCACCGCACCTGCACCTTGCGATTTTCGAACTGCGCGCGGACAAGAAGTGGTGGGAGGGAACGCCGGTCAATCCTTATCCATACCTGGCTGGCACGGCAAAATAACTGGCTGACGACAAAAAAACGGGTGCCAGGCACCCGTTTTTTTTCAGCCGTGCCCACCACTTACCAGTGCCTGACGCGCCCCGTGTCCATGTGCACGAACTGGGAATCGTGGTAATACCCCACGCCCCCGCCCTTGAGTGCCAGCGCGGCCTTGTGCACCTGCTTCAGGTCCTTGCCCGGGATGCGCAGGTCCATCGCCTTGCCTTCCAAATGCATGCTGTGCTTGGCGACACCGCCGCTGGCGGCGGCCAGCTTGGCGTTGGTTTCCGGCGAACGGTAGCCGGAGATGATGTGCACGATATTGTTGCTGCCGAACTGCGCCGAGACCTTCTGCACCAGCAGCAGCAGCTCCGGATCGATCGTGGCAATCGTGTTGCTGCGGTGATCGCGCAACAGCCTGTTGATATCCTGCAGTGCGTCCGGAATGAACTGGCCTTCCGCCCAGAACACGCTCTTCAGGGACTCGCCCGTGTGCGTATTATGGAAGCGCAGGATGCGCTCGTGCGGCGCGGCGACAGCCGCCCTGGCCAGCGCGGGCATGCTCAATGCGGACGCGACTGCTACCGATTTTCTGAGGAATGATCTGCGTTGGTTCATCACTGCATGATACGCCCGTTTGCGAACCCATGCTCACCCGGCGATTTTTATGGCGCGTCGAAACTTCTTGTCATATACTTGAATACTCAAGTACTTTTCAAGGATTATCTCATGACTAACGATACTACCGACGAGCGCGGTGCGGCCGCCCTCGATTTCTGCCTGCGCCTGGCCCGCGTACAGGCCACCGTGGTGCGCCGCCTCGATGCCGTGCTGGGCGGACACCATGGCCTGTCGTTCGGCGACTTCATGCTGCTGCACCACCTGTCGAAAGCGCCAGGCGGCAGGTTGCGGCGCGTCGACCTGGCCGACCGCCAGGGCTTGACCGCCTCCGGCGTGACCCGCACCCTGCTGCCGATGGAAAAAACCGGCCTGGTGGCGCGCATGGCGGACGAGCGCGACGCACGCGTCGGCTTCGCGGCCATTACCCCGGCCGGCCACGAACTGCTCGACAACGCGCTGCTCACGGCCCGCGAAACGTGCACCGAACTGCTCAGGCATGCGCCGCAGGACCAGCTCGATGCGCTGACGGCCGTGCTTGGCAACATTCTCGGGCCAGGCGCATGAGCGCGCCACGCGGCGCCAGCCCCTGGGCCGAGCGCAACTTCCGCTGGCTGATGGCGGGCGGCATGCTGTCGATATCGGCCAGTTCACGCCGATCGCCAGCCCTGCCCTGCGTTGGCTGCTCCTAGGTCCCACCGGCGCGCCGCGCCTTGCCGGCAGGTTGCCGGCCGGCCGGCTGACCGGCCGCTACAATGCCGGCTTGCACGCAACCGGGGAAACACGATGGAAACCAAGTGGCTCGAAGATTTCATTTCGCTGGTGGAGACCAGTAACTTCAGCCGCTCGGCGCAGCTGCGGCACGTGACCCAGCCGGCATTCTCGCGCCGCATCCAGTCGCTGGAGAACTGGCTCGGCACCGACCTGGTCGACCGCACCACCTTCCCCACGCGGCTCACCCCGGCCGGTCACGTGTTCTACGAACAGGCGCTTGAAATGCTCGGCCAGATCAACGGCGTGCGCGAGCTGCTGCGCCACAAGCGCGTCACGGCGCAGACCACGATCGACCTCGCCGTGCCGCACACGCTGTCGCTGACATTCGTGCCGAAGTGGATCACGCGGCTGGAAGCAGGCTTCGGACCCATCCACAGCAGGCTGATGGCGCTGAACGTGCACGATGCGGTGCTGCAGCTGGTGGAAGGCGGCTGCGACCTGCTGCTGTGCTACCACCACCCGCGCCAGCCGGTGCAGCTCGATCCGGGCCGCTACGACATGCTGGTGATGGGCCGCGAAGCGCTGCGCGCCTATGCGCGCTGCGAGATGGGTCAACAGCGGTCCAGACAGCCGCTGTTCGTGCTGCCCGGCCGCAAGGCAGCACCGCTGCCGTTCCTGTCGTACACCACCAATGCCTACCTTGGCCGGATGGTCGACCTGATCCTGGCCGATGCAAAGCCGGCGCTGCACCTGGACAAGCGCTACGAGACTGACATGGCCGAGGGCCTGAAGATGATGGCGCTGGAAGGGCGCGGCATCGCGTTCCTGCCCGAATCGGCCGTCACGCGCGAGGTAAAACAGAAGCAGCTGGCGCGCGCCGACGAATCCGGCAACTGGGAAATCGAGATGGAGATCCGGCTGTACCGCGAGCGCCCTTCCCCGGCGCGGCCCGGCAAGCCGCTGGTGGGCGAGCTGTGGGATTTCCTCGAAGAGCAGCTGCAGCCGGCGAAGGCCAGGCGCAGCATGCATGTGTCGGAGCGATAGACCCCGGCCGCTTTCCCGCATCGCATCCACATGGCATTGCATCGCGTTGCATCCGGATGGCATCCAAATGGCCCCCGGATACACGTTATGCATTTTTTGCATGACCGGATGCGCAAGCAGCATTGGCAGCGCAATTACCGTGCATCCTATGATTCGCTTCGCTGGCGGTAACGGACCGCCGAACCAATCCAAAGCGAAACGGGAGTTATAAACAATGACGAACATCGTGCCGAACGTGCCGAACCACGTGCTGCCTTCCTACCTCAATGCCGACGATCTCGGCCCATGGGGCCAGTACCTGCAACAGATCGACCGCGTCACGCCCCACCTGGGTTCCCTGTCCCGCTGGGTCGAGACGCTGAAGCGCCCCAAGCGCATCCTCACGGTCGACGTGCCGATCGAGCGCGATGATGGTTCCATCGCCCACTACGAAGGCTACCGCGTGCAGCACAACATGTCGCGCGGCCCCGGCAAGGGCGGCGTGCGCTTCCACCAGGATGTCACGCTGTCCGAAGTGATGGCCCTGTCGGCCTGGATGACGGTGAAGAACGCCGCCGTCAACGTGCCGTACGGCGGTGCCAAGGGCGGCATCCGCGTCGATCCGAAGACGCTGTCGAAAGGCGAGCTGCAGCGCCTGACGCGCCGCTACACCAGCGAGATCAGCCTGATCATCGGCCCGACCAAGGATATCCCGGCGCCGGACGTGAACACCAACGAGCAGGTGATGGCGTGGATGATGGACTCCTACGCGATGATCGAAGGGAACCTGTCGACCGGCGTGGTGACCGGCAAGCCGATTTCGCTGGGCGGCTCGCTGGGCCGGCGCGAAGCCACCGGCCGTGGCGTGTTCGTGGTGGGCCGCGAGGCGGCGCGCCAGCGCGGCGTGGCGATCGGCGGTGCGCGGGTTGCCGTGCAGGGCTTCGGCAACGTGGGTGGCGTGGCCGCCACGATGTTCGCCGACGCCGGCGCCAAGATCGTCGCGGTGCAGGACCACACCGGCACGATCGTCAACGAAGCCGGGCTGGACGTGCCGCAATTGCACAAGCACGTGGCCGAGACCGGCGGCGTCGCCGGCTTCCCCGGTGCCGAGGCCTTCCTCGACCGCGATGCCTTCTGGGACGTGGCCTCCGACATCCTGATCCCGGCCGCGCTGGAACAGCAGATCACGGCGGCCAATGCGCCGCGCATCCGCACCAAGATCATCCTTGAAGGCGCCAACGGTCCGACCACGCCGGAAGCCGACGACATCCTCACCGAAAAGGATGTGCTGATCGTGCCGGACGTGCTGGCCAATGCCGGCGGCGTGACAGTCTCCTACTTCGAGTGGGTGCAGGACTTCTCCAGCTTCTTCTGGAGCGAAGACGAGATCAACGCCCGCCTGACCCGCATCATGCAGGAAGCGTTCAGCGCGGTCTGGGAAGTGGCGCAGGACAAGAAGGTCACGCTGCGCACCGCCACCTTCATCCTGGCGTGCACCCGCGTGCTGCAGGCGCGCGAAGTGCGCGGCCTGTACCCGTAACCAGCACGGTCATACAAGGTCCCGACAATTCCACAGGCAAGCCGGGGGAGACAAGGGCACGACGGCAACGTCGTGCCCTTTTTTGCCTGTACACGCCGGTATCGCCGGCCGGGAAACCGCCGGTATTGTTTGCTGGCTCACAGACAACATACCGCCCGCGCGCCAGAATCGCATGATCGTTTCAAACAACAAGGAACAGCCATGCGCCCACCGATCGAATACGACCCGCGTTACGAAATCGCCGAGGAGGATGAAGGCGACACCCAGGCCGACCTGCTCGACGTGCTCCATTCGATCGCCGACACCACGTTCCGCGACACCGGCAAGCCGCTGCGCAGCGTGCACGCCAAGAGCCACGGCCTGCTGCGGGCCGAGCTGCGCGTGCTGCCGGACCTGCCGCCAGTACTGGCGCAGGGCCTGTTCGGCGCTCCGGCCACCTACCCTGTCATCATGCGCCTGTCCACCACGCCCGGCGACGTGCTGGAAGACAGCGTGTCGACGCCGCGCGGCGTGGCGCTGAAGGTGCTCGGCGTGCCGGGCACGCGCCTGCCGGGGACCGAAGGCGACACCACCCAGGACTTCGTGATGGTCAACGGCACCACGTTCCTGAACGCCGGCCCGAAGGCGTTCCTGGGCGGCCTGAAAATGCTGGCGGCCACCACCGACAAGGCCCCGGCGCTGAAGAAGATGCTGTCGGCCGCGCTGCGCCAGGTCGAAAAGGCCGTCGAGAAGGCCGGCGGCGAAAGCGCCGCCCTGAAAGGCCTGGGCGGCCAGCCTGCCACGCATCCGCTGGGCGAGACCTTCTACAGCCAGGTGGCGTTCCTGTTCGGCCCCTACATGGCGAAGTTTTCGCTGGTGCCGACCGCCGTCGGGCTGACCGTCCTGAAGGATGCGCCGGTCGACTATGCCGCCGACCCGGACGTGCTGCGCAAGGCCGTTGGCGACCATTTCGCCCAGCAGGGCGGCGAGTGGGACCTGCGCGTGCAGTTTTGCACGAACATCGAGGAAATGCCGATCGAGGATGCCTCGTCCGAATGGTCGGAAGAGCTCAGCCCGTATGTGACCGTGGCGCGCATCGTCGCACCGCCGCAGGCCGGCTGGAGCGAGGCGCTGTCGGCAGCGGTCGACGACGGCATGAGCTTCTCCGTCTGGCACGGCCTGGCCGCGCACCGGCCGCTCGGCTCGATCAACCGGGTGCGCAAGGCCGCGTACGAAATGTCGTCGAAGCTGCGCGCGCAGCGGCGCGGCGCGCCGATCGTGGAACCGGCGTCGCTGGACGGCCTGCCGTTCTGATGCCCGCAAGGCCGAGCCCGTGTCATGGTGCCTGGCACCATGACACGGGCTCGGCCGTTGTAGATTTCAGCTTGTAAATCCCTTTTTGCTATCATGCGCGCCTTGGCCGGTGCGCGCCGGCCTCCTCTTTTACAATCGGAGAAACCGGATGACCTTACGTCCACTGGCAATCGGCATCGCCCTCGCGGCGGCGGCCCTTGCCGCCACCCCGGGTGCCATGGCGGCACCACGCGGCCTGACCATCGAAGACCTCGCGAGCATGGAGCGCGTGGGCAGCCCGGTGCTGTCGCCCGACGCCTCGCGCGTCGTCTACACCGTGCGCAGCACCAGCCTGGAAAAGAACCGTGGCAACACCCAGCTGTGGATGATCGACCTGCGTGCGGCCAAGCCTGTGCCGCAGCAGCTCACGTCGCACGATGCCAGCAGCAGCGACCCCGAGTGGTCTGCCAGCGGCGATGCCGTGTACTTCCTGTCGAGCCGTTCCGGCTCGTCGCAGGTATGGCGGCTGCCCGTCGGCGGCGGCGAAGCCGTCAAGGTCACCAGCCTGCCGCTCGATGTCGACAGCTTCCATGTGTCGCCGAAGGGCGACCGCCTGGCGGTGACGCTGGCCGTGTTCCGCGACTGCGCCGACCTGGCCTGCACCGTGCAGCGCAACGCCGACAAGGCCGCCGGCAAGGCCAGCGGCAAGCTGTACGAGCAGATGTTCGTGCGCCACTGGGATACCTGGGCGGACGGCAAGCGCAACGTGCTGTACTCGGTGCCGCTGAATGCCGCGAATGCTTCCGACGCGGTCAGCCTGTCCGGCGCGCTCGACGGCGACATCACCAGCAAGCCGTTCGGCGACCGTGGCGAATACACGTTCAGCCCGGACGGCCAGCGCGTGGTGTTCTCGGTGCGCGTGGCCGGCGCGGGCGAAGCGTGGTCGACCAACTTCGACCTGTACGAAGTGCCGGCCGCCGGCGGCGCCGCACCACGCAACCTGACAGCCGACAATCCGGCCTGGGACACCAAGCCGCAATTCTCGCCGGACGGCAGGACGCTGGCCTGGCTGGCCATGAAACGCCCGGGCTTCGAGGCGGACCGCTTCCACATGGTCCTGCAGGACGTTGCCACCGGCAGGAAGCGCGTGCTGGCCGAGAGCTGGGACCGCTCGATCGCCGACTACCGCTGGCGCCCTGACGGCAAGGCGCTGCTGGCCAACGCCGACGATGTCGGCAACCACAGGCTGTTCTCGCTCGACGTTGCCAGCGGCAAGGTCAGCGCGCTTACCGACCAGGGCTATGTCGCCGAGTTCGACGTGCGCCGCGATACCGTGGTGATGGCGCAGAACAGCCTGGCAGGCGGCACCCAGCTCGTCAGGCTGGCCGGCAGCAAGACCACCCAGCTCACGCACGTCAACCGCGAACGCCTGGCGGACGTGAAGATGGGCGAGTACGAGCAGTTCTCGTTCGCCGGCGCCAACGGCGACACCGTGCATGGCTACGTGATGAAGCCGTGGAATGCCGAAGCCGGCAAGAAGTATCCGGTGGCGTTCCTGGTGCACGGTGGCCCGCAGGGCAGCTTCGGCAACTCGTGGAGCTACCGCTGGAACCCGCAGGTGTACGCCGGCGCCGGCTATGCCACCGTGTTCATCGACTTCCACGGCTCCACCGGCTACGGCCAGGCGTTCACGGATTCGATCAGCGGCGACTGGGGCGGCAAGCCGCTCGAGGACCTGAAGAAAGGCCTTGCGGCGGCCGGCCAGAAATATCCGTGGCTGGACACGTCGAACGCCTGCGCGCTCGGCGCTTCGTACGGCGGCTACATGATGAACTGGATCGAGGGTAACTGGAGCGACGGCTTCAAGTGCATCGTCAACCACGACGGCGTGTTCGACCAGCGCGGCATGGGCTACTCCACCGAAGAGCTGTGGTTTACGGAATGGGAAAACGGCGGCACGCCGTATGCCAACCCGGAAGGCTACGAGAAATTCAACCCGGTGCACCACGTGGCCAAGTGGAAGACGCCGATGCTGGTGATCCAGGGCGACCTGGACTTCCGCATCCCCACCGCCCAGGGCCTGGGCACCTTCACCGCGCTGCAGCGCCAGGGCATCAAGTCCAAGCTGCTGGTATTCCCGGACGAGAACCACTGGGTGCTCAAGCCGGCCAATTCGATCCAGTGGCACCACACGGTGATCGGTTGGCTGGACGAGTTCCTGAAGAAGTAAGCCGGCGCCATAATAAAATGCCCGCGCGACCAATGGTCCCGCGGGCATTTTTTCAGATCGACGGCACCGGTGTTCACCGCCACCGCATCGCCGTCCTGTTCTGCGCGGTAGCCGGCTACCTTGGCTGGTTTGCAGGCACCGTTCAAACCCTGCTACAAGCCTGTCACAAGCCGGTTGCGAGCGTATAATGCCGCGCACTTCGCAACGTCGGCCCGTTCCGCAACCCATCGTCCTGTCGCGCGAGCAGCGGCAGCAGCGACGGGAACGGCCGCCGGCAGGCATCCCGTCCTTGAAAGCAGAACGCCAATGTTGAAAAGAATCCACCATGCAGCCATCATCTGCGCCGACTATGCCCGCTCGAAGCATTTCTACACGGAGGTGCTCGGCCTGCCCGTGATCGCGGAAAACTACCGTGCGGCGCGGCGCTCGTACAAGCTGGACCTGCAGCTGGCGGACGGCTCCCAGATCGAGCTGTTCTCGTTTCCGGATGCGCCCGAGCGGCCATCGTATCCCGAAGCACGCGGCCTGCGCCACCTGGCCTTCGCGGTGGACGACATCGACGCCTGCAAGGCGCACCTGGAACGGCAAGGCATTGCCGTCGAGCCGATCCGGGTCGACGAGCATACACAGCGCCGCTTCACCTTCTTTGCCGACCCGGACGGCTTGCCGCTCGAACTGTACGAGGACTGACCGGACCGCCGGCCGCGTGCGGCCGGCGCCGCGCCTCCTGGCACTATGCCTCCTTACTCCCAGGCGCAGGTCCTGAACCCGCAAAACATATCGTCCCGCTCGGGCATGAAGAAGTTGCGGAATTTTGCCGAGCCGAACCGTGACGGCGTGGCGAAGGACGCGCCGCGCAGCACCTGGTGCGTGGAAAACCACGGCGCCGAGTATTCGCGGTAGCGGTCCGCTGTGAAGCCGGGATAGGGTTCGAACGGCGATGCCGTCCATTCCCACAGCTGGCCCCAGCGGAATGCCGGATGCCCGTGCAGCGCGGCATATTCCCATTCGGCTTCGGTCGGCAGGCGCCGGCCGGCCCAGGCGCAGTAGGCCTGCGCTTCGAACAGGCTCACGTGCCGCACCGGTTCGTCCGGATCCAGCGTGGCGGGCTGGCCGAACCGCACCGTGCGCCAGCCGCTGCCGTCGCGCTCCCAGTAGCGCGGTGCGGAGCGTTCCTGCCGCATCAGCCAGGCGGCGCCGGCCGTGCTCCAGAACTGGCGGTTGTCGTAGCCGCCATCGGCAATGAAATCGGTGTACTGCGCGTTGGTGACAAGCCCGGCATCCAGCCGGAACGGCGCCACGTATAGCGCATGGGCGAACTTCTCGTTGTCGAACACGAAACCGGCGGTGTCGGGCGGGCTGCCCAACTGCAGGGTACCGCCGGGGAAAAGAAGGCCCCCGCTGCCGGCAGGAGATCGCAGCCTCCCGCTGCCGGCGGAGGAACGGCCATCGCCCGGGCTCGCGGCTGCCGCCTCATGGCCCGTCAAGTGCGCGGGGGCCTGCAGGCCGAGCGTCTGCAGCGTGTACAGGTAAGCTTCGCCGTGCATGTCCTCGTGGGCCAGCGCCAGGCGGTACGGGTACAGCGCCTCGTCCGTATTCGCCTCGCGCGACAGCTTGTCGAGCACGCGGTCGAGCACTTCGTGGCAATAGGTCTTCACGCCGCCGGTGCTCGGCAGGTCGAGCGTCCAGCGGCTGCGGTGCGGCACGTTGGCCGAATCGAACCAGTCGTCGCCCTTGGTCAGCAGCGAGGTGAACCGGGCATCGGCCGGGTGGCTCGACAGTGCCTCGCGCAGGATAAACCATTCGGCAAACCAGGCCGTGTGGCCGAGCTCCCATAGCGGCGGGTTGACGATGCGTAGTTGCGGCACGTTGCGCGGCACATCCATGCCCGCGGCGGCAAAGCATTCGAACAGGGCGAGCGTATAATGCCGCGCATCCTGCATGGCCTCGGCCAGTTGCTGCGTGCGCGCGGTGCGAAAAGAGGCGGTAAGGGAATTCATACAAGGATTGTAACCAATGGCCGCCTCCGGCAAACCTTTGATCCGTATCGTGAGCCCGGGCACGGCGCGCGACAACAACGGCAACTGGCATACGGCCGACCGCTGGGCGGGTTTCCTGCGCGAGCGCTACGATGTGGCGGTGCAGGAGCGCTGGACGCCGGCCGAACCGCTGCCGGACCTGCTGATCGCGCTGCATGCGCGCCGTTCCGCGCCCTCGCTGGCGGCATTCCTGGCGCAGCGCGGCAGCCAGCCAGCCCTGCTGGTGCTGACGGGAACCGATGTGTACCACGACATCCATCGCGACGCCGATGCCAGGCGCGCACTGGCGCAGGCGGACGCCCTCGCGCTGCTGCAGCCGGCCGCGCTCGACGAGCTGCCGGACCAGGCACGTGCGAAGGCCCACGTGATCTACCAGTCCGCGCCGGCGCTGCCGCCCGCGCCCGGCGTGCCGGGCAAGAAAACCGTCACGATGGTCGGCCACCTGCGCGCCGTGAAGGACCCGGCCACGTTCATGCGCGCCGCCGCGCTGGCGACGGCGCCCGACGTGCTGTTCCGGCAGCTCGGCGGCGTGATCGACGGGGAGCTCGGCAGGCTCGCCGAGGCCACGCAGGAGCGCGTCGACCGTTACCGCTGGGCCGGCCCCGTTTCGCGCGAGGTGGCCCGCGACGCCGTGGCAGGCAGCCACGCGCTGACCATCTGCTCGACCATGGAAGGCGGCGCCAACGTGATCGTCGAGGCCATCACCAGCGGCGTGCCGGTGCTGGCCAGCGACATCAGCGGCAACCGCGGCATGCTCGGCGCCGACTACGCCGGCTATTTCCCGGTCGGCGATGCCGCCGCCCTCGCCCGCCTGGTCGACCGCAGCGTGGCCGACGAGACCTTCATCGCCACCCTGCGCGCCCAGTGCGCCGCCCGCGCCCCGCTGTTCGCACCGCAGGCGGAGCGGGCAGCGTTATTGCGCCTGGTGGATAATCTGCTCAGTCAATCTGCTCAATCACTCCATGGCGGGCGCACCGCCCCCACCCTTACTTAACAAAACACCATGACCACTGAACCGATCAAACTCACCTCGTTTTCCCATGGCGGCGGCTGCGGCTGCAAGATCGCGCCCGGCGTGCTGTCCGAGATCCTGAAGAACTCGAGCGGCTTCCCGGTGCCGAAGGAACTGCTGGTGGGCATCGAGACGGCCGACGATGCCGCCGTCTACCAGCTCAACGACGAGCAGGCGCTGATCGCCACCACCGATTTCTTCATGCCGATCGTCGACGATCCGTTCGACTTCGGCCGCATCGCCGCCACCAATGCGATCTCGGATGTGTATGCGATGGGCGGCACGCCGATCATGGCGCTGGCACTGGTCGGCATGCCGATCAACAAGCTGCCGGTCGAGACGATCGGCCAGATCATCAAGGGCGGTGAATCGATCTGCAGCGAGGCCGGCATTCCGATCGCCGGCGGCCACACGATCGATTCGGTCGAACCGATCTACGGCCTGGTGGTACTCGGCCTGGTACACCCGTCGAAGATCAAGCGCAACGCCGATGCCAGGGCCGGCGACGTGCTCGTGCTGGGCAAGCCGCTGGGCGTGGGTGTGCTGTCGGCCGCGCTGAAGAAGGACCTGCTGGACGACGAAGGCTACGCGGCCATGATCGCCAACACCACCAAGCTGAACAAGCCCGGCAAGGCACTGTCCGAACTGCCGGGCGTGCATGCGCTGACCGATGTCACCGGCTTCGGCCTGCTGGGCCACCTGCTGGAACTGGCGCGCGGCGCCAAGCTGACGGCCAGGCTGACGATGTCGCAGATCCCGCTGCTGCCGGGCGTCGAACAGCTGGCGCACGACGGCATCTTCACCGGCGCCTCGGGCCGCAACTGGGATGCCTACGGCAAGGATGTCACGCTGTCGGCCAGCGTCACGCCGGCCCAGCATACGCTGCTGACCGACCCGCAAACCTCGGGCGGCCTGCTGGTGTCGTGCGACCCGTCGGCGGTGGACGAGGTGCTGGCCGTGTTCCGTGCCGGCGGCTTCGAAGCCGCCG
>DASVVD010000425.1:0-1585 GCA_036386715.1 Pseudoduganella sp. | reverse complement strand
CTGCGGCAGGGCCAGCGCCCAGGCGGCATGCACGCCGCCGTGCCACAGCAGCACCTGGCCGGCGCCGCCCAGCAGGGACAGGCAGGCGCCCAGCCGCACCACCCGCGGCACGCTCCAGTGGCGCAACAGCCGGCCGCACAGCACGGTGCCGAGCAGGAATGCCAGCGAGCACAGGGCCGGCAGCACGCCATACGCCACGCGCGACATGCCGAACTCGCCGATGAACACGAACGGCGACAGGATCAGGAAGCACAGCGCGCCGGAAAAACTCAGGCCGGCCAGCAGGGCGCAGGCCACGAACTGCGGATTCGACAGGAAAGTCGCCAGGCCGGCGCGCGCGCCGCCCTCGGGCCGCGTCCACGTTTCGCGGTAGCCGGTGTACACGGCCAGCCAGGCCAGCACGCCGAAGCCCGCCACCATGCCGAGCGTGGCATGCCAGCCCAGGTACTGGGCAGCGAAGCCGCCCGCCAGCGGGCAGGCCACGCCGATCGCGCTCTGGCCCGTCAGGCTCCGGGCCATGATGCGCATGCCTGCCGGCCCCTCGTGCTGGTCGCGGATGATGGCGCGCGCCGCGATCACCGAGGCCGCCGTGGCAATGCCCTGCACGGCGCGCGCGGCCAGCAATTGCGGCAGCGATCCGGCCAGCGCACCCGCAACGGCGGCCAGCACGTACAGTGCCAGTCCCCACAACAGCACGCGGCGCCGTCCATGGTGGTCGACCAGCGGCCCGGCGGCCAGTTGCGCAATGCCGAAGGCCAGGATGAACACCGTCAGCGTGGCCTGCACCTGTCCTGCCGCGGCGCCCAGGCTCGACGCGATGTGCGGCAACGCGGGCAGGTACAGGTCGGTGGCCACCGGCTGCGCCGCCAGCAGCAGCATCAGCACGACGGGCAGCGCCAGGCCAGGCTGTGAAGAAGCAGGCTGTGAAGCGGGCTGCAAAACAGGCTGCAAAACAGGCTGCAAAACAGGCTGTGACCCGGTGGACAACGGAGCGCGCGGCATGGTCATGCTTGCAGGTTCCTCACTCGACGGCCATCACGCCATGGCCGCGTGATGCGCCGTGGCGCGCAGCACCGGCAGGCTGCGGCGCAGCACCTGGTCCGTTACCCACTTCGCGCCGGCATGCGCGCGCCGGGCCACGAATGCCGGCGGCAGCTGCACGTAGTCGTCGTTGAAGACCTCGAAGCTGAAATCGCCCCGGTAGCCGGCCCGGTCGAGGCGGCGCAGCATGTCCGACAGCTCCTTCGAGTGCGCGCCTTCGCCGGGGAACACGCGCAGGTGGCGCGCCGTTTCCAGCCGTTCCTCGGCATTGCGCAGCTCGCGCCACATGTAGTCGGACAGCTGCACCAGGGCGATCTTGTCGCTCGGGATTTCGTCGAGTGCGTCCAGGTCGGCGTCGTTGGCCAGCATGTGGTACGAATCGAGGATCACGCCGAGGTTCGCATGGTCGGCCAGCGCCACGGCTTCCCACGACTGCAGGTAGCCGTTCACATGGCGGCCCCACGACAGCGCTTCGTAGCCGATGCGCACGCCCAGCGGCACGGCCAGCGTGGCCAGCCTGGCGAGATCGCGGGCGATGTGCGCC
>DASVVD010000424.1:0-3155 GCA_036386715.1 Pseudoduganella sp. | reverse complement strand
ATCAGCGGCTGCTTGCGGGCCATGTACGTCTCGATGGCTTCCCACATGCGCGTGACTTCGCCCTCCGGTTCGATGCGCGTCAGCGAGCCGGCCTGTACCTTGCCGTCGATACGCACCATCTCGTTCTTCAGTGTCGGATTGGCGAAGGTGGCGCGCTGCGCGGTCAGGTGGTCGCCCCGGTGCGTGGCATACGAATTGAAGTCGACTTCGGGCAGGCCCATCTTCGCCAGGTACTCGCCGGCGGCGCTGTCGAGCATGATCGCGTTCGACGGCGACAGGTGGTCAGTCGTGATGTTGTCGCCCAGGACCGCCAGCGGTCGCATGCCCTTCAGCGGCCGGGCGCCGGCCAGAGCCCCTTCCCAGTAAGGCGGCCGGCGGATGTAGGTACTCTCCGCACGCCACTGGTAAAGTGGTTCCACCCGGTTGCCGTCGTCCGCTTCGCGCGCGAACATCGGGATGTACACCTTGCGGAACTGCTCGGGCTTGACGCTGGCAGCGACGATGGCGTCGATTTCCTCGTCCGACGGCCAGATGTCGGCCAGGCGCACCGGCTGTCCCTGGGGATCGAGGCCCAGCACGTCCTTCTCAATATCGAAGCGGATCGTGCCGGCGATCGCATAGGCCACCACCAGCGGCGGCGAAGCCAGGAATGCCTGCTTGGCGTAAGGGTGGATGCGGCCGTCGAAGTTGCGGTTGCCCGACAGGACGGCGGTGGCATACAGGTCGCGCGCCACCACTTCGTCCTGGATCGCCGGGTCGAGCGCGCCGCTCATGCCGTTGCACGAAGTACAGGCAAAAGCCACCACGCCAAAGCCGAGCTGCTCGAGCTCCGGCAGCAGGTTTGCTTCCTGCAGGTACAGTTCGACGGTTTTCGAGCCGGGCGCCAGCGAGCTTTTCACCCAGGGCTTGCGCGACAGCCCGCGACGGTTGGCGTTACGCGCAATCAGACCGGCCGCGCTCATATTGCGCGGGTTGTTGGTGTTGGTGCAGCTGGTGATGGCGGCGATGATCACTGCCCCGTCGGGCATCAGGCCCGGCTCGTTCTCGACCACGCCGCTGATGCCCCGCGCCGCCAGTTCCGAGGTCGGCACCCGGTTGTGCGGATTGGACGGGCCGGCGATATTGCGCACCACCGACGACAGGTCGAAGGTCAGTACGCGTTCATAGTCGGCGCCGGCCAGGCTGTCGGCCCACAGGCCGGCTTCCTTCGCGTAGGTTTCCACCAACGCCACCTGCTCGTCTTCGCGGCCGGTCAGCCTCAGGTACCGGATAGTCTGCTCGTCGATATAGAACATCGCGGCGGTCGAACCGAATTCTGGAGCCATGTTGGCGATGGTGGCGCGGTCGCCCAGCGTCAGGTACGAAGCGCCGGTGCCGAAGAACTCCAGGTACGACGACACCACTTTCTGCTTGCGCAGGAATTCTGTCAGGCCCAGCACGATATCGGTGGCGGTAATGCCCGGTTGCGGCTTGCCGGTCAGCTCCACGCCGATAATGTCCGGCAGGCGCATCCACGAGGCGCGGCCCAGCATCACGCTTTCCGCTTCCAGGCCGCCCACGCCGATGGCGATCACGCCGAGCGCATCCACCATCGGGGTATGCGAATCGGTGCCCACCAGGGTATCGGGATAGGCCACGCCGGCCTCGCGCTGGATTACCGGCGACATGCGTTCCAGGTTGATCTGGTGCAGGATGCCGTTACCCGGCGGGATCACGTCGACGTTCTTGAACGCCTTCTTGGTCCAGTTGATGAAATCGAAGCGGTCTTCGTTGCGGCGGTCTTCGATGGCGCGGTTCTTGGCGAAGGCATCAGGATCGAAGCCGCCGCATTCGACCGCTAGCGAGTGGTCCACTACCAGCTGGGTCGGCACGACAGGGTTGACCAGGGCCGGGTCGCCGCCCTGCAGGGCAATCGCATCGCGCAGGCCGGCCAGGTCGACCAGCGCGGTCTGGCCGAGGATGTCATGGCAGACCACGCGGGCCGGGAACCACGGGAAGTCGAGGTCGCGGCGACGTTCGATCAGCTGGGTCAGCGATGCGGTCAACGTGAAAGGGTCGCAGCGGCGCACCAGGTTCTCGGCCAGCACGCGCGAGGTGTACGGTAGTTTCGCGTAGGCGCCAGGGGCGATCGCATCGACCGCGGCACGCGCATCGAAATAATCCAGGCCCGTACCGGGCAGTGCTTTCCGGTAGGCGGAATTCATGGGTGTGGTCATGGTCAGCTCTTGATCTCGTTACTTGCGTTCGGTCAGGGGAACGAATGCCAGGTCTTCCGGGCCGACATAGTTCGCACTCGGGCGGATGATCTTGTTGTCGATGCGCTGCTCGATCACGTGGGCGGCCCAGCCGGAAGTGCGCGAGATCACGAACAGCGGGGTGAACATCGCGGTCGGCACGCCCATCATGTGATACGACACGGCGGAGAACCAGTCGAGGTTCGGGAACATCTTCTTGATGTCCCACATGACCGTTTCCAGGCGCTCGGCGATGTCGAACATCTTGGTCGAACCTGCTTCGGCCGACAGCGAGCGGGCCACTTCCTTGATGACCTTGTTACGCGGGTCGGAAACCGTGTAGACCGGGTGGCCGAAACCGATGACCACTTCCTTGTTTTCGACGCGCGCGCGGATGTCTGCTTCGGCCTCGTCGGCGTTGGCGTAGCGCTTCTGGATTTCAAACGCGGCCTCATTGGCGCCGCCGTGCTTGGGACCACGCAGCGCGCCGATCGCGCCGGTGATCGACGAATAAATATCCGAGCCCGTGCCCGCGATCACGCGCGCGGTGAAGGTGGAAGCATTGAACTCGTGCTCGGCGTACAGGATCAGCGAGGTGTGCATCGCCCTCACCCAGGATTCGCGCGGCGCGTGGCCGTGCAGCAGGTGCAGGAAGTGGCCGCCGATCGAATCGTCGTCGGTCTCGGTCTCGATGCGCTTGCCGTTATGGCTGTAGTGGTACCAGTACAGCAGCATCGAGCCGAACGAGGCCATCAGGCGGTCGGCGATGTCGCGTGCGCCGGGCAGGTTGTGGTCGTCCTTTTCCGGCAGCACGCAGCCCAGGGCCGAGGCGCCGGTGCGCATCACGTCCATCGGATGCGCGCCGGCCGGCAATGCTTCCAGCGCCGCCTTGACCGACTGCGGGAGGCCGCGCCACATCCG
>DASVVD010000423.1:0-4073 GCA_036386715.1 Pseudoduganella sp. | reverse complement strand
GCGTGCCGGCGTCAAGCCACGCGGCGGCCGCGAACGAGACGGCCGCCGCCGCACAGGGCACGGGGCAGGCCGCAGCCGCCACCGCCGCGAGCAAAGCGGACAGGGCAGCGGCGCTGCACGATCCGGATGCGGGCTGGTCTGCACCGGCGGCGCCAGACGCGCCGGATGCGCCCGAGCCGCCAGATGCACCGGATGCGCCGCCCGCCCCGCCGATGGCGGCAATGGCCGCGCCGGCAGCACCAGCCGCACCAGCCGCACCAGCCGCACCAGCCGCACCAGCCTTGCCTGCACTGGCCGCTCCCCCTGCGCCGCCAGCTCCACCGGCGTTGGCGGCACCGGCTGCCCCGCCAGCACCACCTGCGCCACGGATCGGGGCAAGCGAGGGCGTTCACATTGTCCATCCGGGCCGGTCGCTCGAATCGTATGCGATCGTCCGCGCCGGCAGCAAGCCGATGCAGGTTGGCGCATTCGATACGCGCGACATCAAGACTCTGCAAGGTATGAAGGAAGCCGTCAAGAGCGACTTCGTCTGGTTCAGGAAGGACGGCAGATCCTACGTCGTCAAGGACCCGACGCTGGTCGCCAGGGTGCGCGACGCGTGGGCGCCGGCCGAAAAACTGGGCGCCGCCATGGAGAAGCAGGGCGCCGCGATGGACCAGCGCGGCAAGGAGATGGCAGCACTCGGTGCGCAGATCGGTGCCCGGTTTGCCGCCGCGTTCGACGAGACCGCCGTGCGCAATACCGAACACCAGATGAGCGCGCTGGCACGCCCAATGGAGCGCCTTGGCCGCCGGCTCGATGAACTGGGCCGGCGCATGGCATCGGCCGACAGCGATGCCAGCCGCGAGGCGCTGTCGCGCCAGATGGCAGCTGTCCAGAAACAGATGGAACCTCTGCAGGAGCGCATGGCCCGCCTGGCCGAAGCGATGGCACGCGAGCACGCGAAAGTGGCGCAGGACCGCGATCCCATGAAGTCGCTGCATGCGCGCATGGCCGAGCTGGCGGAACCGATGGCGGAACTGGGCCGCAAGGCGGGCGAATTCGGCCGTGAACAGGGCCGTCTGAGCCGCGACGCCGACCGGGAAACCCGCAGGCTGATCGACGAAGCGCTGCGCAAGGGGCAGGCCAATGAAGTCGGCAGCAGCCAGGGCTGACGGCTAGAAAAACGGCGGCAAAACCCGGGACAGTCCGGATCGCCGGACCGCCGGTTGCCAGCAAATGGCAGTGCCAGCCGCGACGGACCGGCACTTCGGACCAGCGGCCTAGCGGCCCAGCCGCTCCAGCTTCGCCACCGACAGGTCCAGCACCTTCATGCCGGCGCTGCCGAAGTTGATCTGCGCGCGGCAGTTGGCGCCGCTGCCCTCGATATTGACGATGACGCCTTCGCCGAACTTGGCATGGGCCACCGATTCGCCGATGCGCCAGCCCGAACCGGTGGTGGATTTCTGCGCGATGCGCTGGGCGATCGCGTTGTCGCTGCCACCGTTGAGCTGCACATCTTCCCACTGCGCCTTCTTGTTGGCGAACCAGTGCGACTGCACGCGCGGCGACAGCCACTTCAGCGATTCCTCCGGCAGTTCGTCGAAGAAGCGCGATTTCGCGTTGTAGCGGGTCTGCCCGTGCAGCATGCGCGTCTGGCAGAAGCACATGTAGAGGCGCTTGCGGGCGCGCGTGATCGCCACGTACATCAGCCGCCGCTCTTCCTCCACGCCGCCTTCTTCCTTCGAGCTGCTCTCGTGCGGGAACAGGCCTTCTTCCAGGCCGGTAATGAACACGTTGTCGAATTCCAGGCCCTTGGCCGAGTGCACCGTCATCAGTTGCATGGCATCCTGGCCGGCCTGCGCCTGGTTGTCGCCCGCTTCCAGCGAGGCATGGGAGAGGAATGCCGACAGCGGCGACATCACGGTCGACAGCGGCAGGTCGGCATCCATGATCTCGATGCCGTCGGCATTGATGATCGCCGCGCCGGCCTGGGCGTCGGCCGGCGGGCCGAGGTGCGCGGGCGCGCCCTGGCCGTAACCTTCCTCGCCCACGAACTGGGTGGCCGCGCTGACCATCTGCTCCAGGTTCTCCACCCGGTCGGCGCCTTCCTTCTCGTTGGCATAATGCTGCAGCAGGCCCGATGACTCCAGCGTGATGCGCACCAGTTCCGGCAGCGCCATCTGCTGGGTTTCGAACCGCACGCCTTCGATCAGCTTGACGAATGCACCCAGCGACGCGCCGGCCTTGCCGACCATGTACGGCACCGCCGCATACATCGAGATGCCGTAGGTTTCTGCCGCGTTCTGCAATTGCTCCAGCGTGCGCGCGCCGATGCCGCGGGTAGGAAAGTTCACCACGCGCAGGAAGGCCGAGTCGTTGTGCGGGTTGTCCATCAGCTGCAGGTAGGCGATCGCGTGCTTCACCTCGGCGCGCTGGAAGTAACGCAGGCCGCCATACACCGTGTACGGAATACCGGCCGAGAACAGCGCGTGCTCGATCACGCGCGACTGCGCATTCGAGCGGTACAGCACCGCGATCTCGCTGCGCCGCGCCCCTTCGCCGATCAGGCTTTTCGCCTCCTCGATGATCCACTGCGCTTCCTGCAGGTCCGACGTGGCCTCGTACACGCGCACCTGCTCGCCGTGGCCCGCGTCGGTGCGCAGGTTCTTGCCCAGGCGGCGGCTGTTGTTGGCGATCAGCACATTGGCCGCATCGAGGATGTGGCCGTGCGAGCGGTAGTTCTGTTCCAGCTTGATCAGGTTCTTCACGCTGAACTCGGACTCGAACGCGCCCATGTTGCCCACGTTGGCGCCGCGGAACGCATAGATGCTCTGGTCATCGTCGCCCACGGCGAACAGCGCGCCGCCATGGCGCGTGCCGTGGCCGGCGATCAGCTTGAGCCACGCATACTGCAGGTTGTTGGTATCCTGGAACTCGTCGACGAGGATGTGGCGGAAGCGCTGCTGGTAGTGCTCGCGCAGCGGCTGGTTGCGGGACAGCAGTTCATACGTGCGCAGCAGCAGTTCGGCGAAATCCACCACGCCTTCGCGCTGGCACTGGTCGTCGTACAGCCCGTACAGTTCGACCAGCCGGCGCTCGTTGGCGTCGTAGGCTTCGACCTGGCCGGCACGCAGGCCCTGGTCCTTGTTGTTGTTGATGAAGTACATCAGGTTTTTGGCCGGATATTTTTCATCGTCGACGTTCGCGGCCTTGAGCATGCGCTTGATCATCGACAGCTGGTCCTGCGTGTCGAGGATCTGGAACGACTGGGGCAGGGCGGCGTCGCGGTAATGGGTGCGCAGCAGGCGGTTGCACAGGCCGTGGAACGTGCCGATCCACATGCCGCGTGTATTGATCGGCATCATTCCCGACAGGCGCGCCAGCATCTCCTTGGCCGCCTTGTTGGTGAACGTGACGGCCAGGACGCCGCCCGGCGACACCTGCCCGGTCTGGATCAGCCAGGCGATGCGGGTCGTGAGCACCCGCGTTTTGCCGGAGCCGGCGCCCGCCAGAATCAGGGCGCTTTGCTGCGGCAAGGTGACGGCGGCGAGTTGTTCGGGATTGAGGTTGTGGAGGAGATTCTGCATCCCGACATTATACGGGGCAAGGCGCCGCGGCACGACATCGAAGCCGCGCAGCAATGCGCCCGTACGGCCTGCGCGGCGACCGCGGCCCCGGTAGCGATCAGGGTGCCGGGGGCACCGCCTTGTTGTCCGGCAATGGGCCGAAGATGTGCGTATAGGGGAAATACAGGGCGATATGGCCTATACCGTACAGCAGTACCGAGACCATGCCCATCAGTGCCTGCCCGACCGCGCCGGCACCGAACAGCAGGCGCAATACCATCATGCTGCCGAACGCAATCGCGCCAAGGCTCAGCATGAGCACGAAAAACGCACCCGCCGTGCGCTTGATCGCAAAGAAGCTGTAGAACAGCCCCTTGCCCGGTCCCATGCCGTTCCAGCACACGATCGGCGCGGCAAACGTAATAACGAGCAGCATGACCACGTACAGCACGAAGCCGATCTGCAGGCCCGGGAACTGGATCACTTCCTGCATCAGCGCGAGCGAGGGCTGCAGGTCCTCGGGCG
>DASVVD010000422.1:0-4576 GCA_036386715.1 Pseudoduganella sp. | reverse complement strand
CGCGTCTTACGTCAACAATCAGAACAAGGATGGACATGTCGTACATCAAGAGCCGCAAGCACACGCCAGTCACGCTCGCCGTCTTCGCCACACTGGCAATGCCGCTCGCGCTGCATGCCGAAGTCAACACTACTGCTGCCGCGGCCGAGCCGGTCGCCCAGCAAGGCGACGGCAAGATGCCGGAAGTGACCGTCACCGGCCGCGCCGCCAACAACGAATTCCAGATTCCACAGCGCTCGGCGTCCGACAAGTTCACGGCGCCGCTGCTCGATACGCCGAAATCCGTCACCGTGGTACCCGCCGAAGTGATCGCACAGACCGGCGCCACGTCGCTGGCCGATGCGCTGCGCACGGTGCCCGGCATTACGATGGGCGCGGCCGAAGGCGGCAACCCGGTGGGCGACAACCTGTTCATCCGTGGCTACAACGCCCAGACCGACACCTATATCGACGGTATCCGCGACAGCGGCTCGCAATCGCGCGAAGTGTTCGCGATCGAGCAGATCGAAGTCGTCAAGGGCCCGAACTCCGCATACGGCGGCCGTTCCTCGGCCGGCGGCGGCGTCAACATCGTCTCCAAGACGGCCAAGCTGGACAATTTCTACAACGGCAGCGTGGGCTTCGGCACCGACAACTACAAGCGCGTGACGGCCGACATCAACCGCACGATCGGCACCGATTCGGCGTTCCGCATCGCCATCATGGGCCATGAAAATGATGTGCCGGGACGCGGCCCGGTGGGCGGCAACCGCTGGGGCATCGCGCCGACGATCGGCTTCGGCCTGTCGGGCCCGACCCAGGTCAACCTGTCGTACTACCACATGGAATCGAGCGAACTGCCGGACACCGGCATCCCGTTCAACAACCCTATCACCACCGGCAACAATGTCTCGAAAAACGGCAACGGTTCCCCGGTCTCGGTGCCGCGTGACACGTTCTATGGCCTGACCAACCGCGATTTCCGCGACACCGAAACCGACATCGGCACCGTCGACGTGAAGCACGATTTCGGTAACGGCCTGACCCTGCGCAACGTGACGCGCTACGGCAAGACCAACAACGATTACGTGTGGACCCAGCCGGACGATTCGAAGGGCAACGTCGTCCTGTACGGCACCGTGTGGCGCCGCGCCAACTCCCGCGTGACGGAAACCGAAACGCTGGCCAACAGCACCGCGCTGTCCGGCGAGGCGCGCACCGGCACGCTCAAGCACAATTTCAGCACCGGCATCGAGTTCTCGCGCGAGCAGACCGACCGCAGCACGTATGTCTTCACCCCGGGTACCAACAACCTGCTGACGAACAACACCGTCTGCGCCACCTCCGGCGCCGCGACCGGGTACAACTGCGCACCGCTGGTGGGCGCCAACCCGGACGATCCGTGGGCCTACAGCCGCTCCGTGTCGCCGGCGCAGACGAGCGTGCGCACCAATACCCGCGCCGCGTATGCGATCGACACGATCGAGTTCACGCCGCAGTGGCTGCTGAACCTGGGCGTGCGCTGGGACGATTTCACGTCCACGCTGAACGTGCCGCAGTACACGCTGAACGGCGCCACCACGGCCGCCGCGCATGCCCAGGTGAACTCCACGTTCGCCAACTACCAGGCGGGCCTGGTGTACAAGCCGGCCGCCAACAGCAGCGTGTACCTGTCGTACGGCACCTCGTCCACGCCGCCGGGCAATGACGGCGGCGACGGCCTCGATGCGCTGTCGGCCGTGATCCAGAACCTGCAGCCGCAGGAAAGCAAGAACTTCGAGCTGGGCACCAAGTGGGAAGTGCTGTCGCGCCGGCTGTCGCTGTCCGCCGCGATCTTCAAGAGCAACATGGACAACGCCCGCGTGACCGCGCCGGACGGCACCACCCAGAACGTGGGCAAGAAGAGCGTGCGCGGCGTCGAGTTCGGCGCCACCGGCAGCATCACCAATGCCTGGCAGGTGTTCGGCGGCTACACATGGCTCGACGGCCGCATCGACGACAACGGTTTTGTCAACACGGCCGCCACCGGCGCACCGGCGAAATGGGAGGCGTCGCCGTACAACGGCAACGTGTTCCCGACCACGCCGAAACACAGCGCCACGCTGTGGACCACGTACAAGGTGCTGCCGAACCTGACCGTGGGCGGCGGACTGAACTCGATGTCGAAGGTGTATGCCAACATCAACAACAACAAGTGGGCGCCTGGCTATACCCGCTTCGATGCGATGGCCAGCTACATCGTCAACCCGAACATCAGCCTGCAGCTGAACGTGCAGAACCTGTCGGACAAGCTGTATTTCGACAAGGTCTCGTCGCCGCACTATGCGGGCGTGGCGGCGGGCCGCAGCGCCTCGCTGACGGCCAGCTTCAAGTACTAAGGAAGCCGGCGTGATACTGCATATCCCCGGCGTCCTGACGCGCGAGCAGGTCGAGCAGTTCCGTGAACGCCTGGCCCGGGCGGACTGGATCGACGGGCGTGCCAGCGTCGGCTCGCAGGGGGCGGCAGTCAAGCGCAACCGCCAACTGGCGGAAGGCTCCCCGCTGGCCGTCGAGCTGGGCGGCATCGTCGCCCGCGCCCTGACGGCCAACCCGCTGTTCTTCGCCGCGGCACTGCCGCTGCGGATCCTGCCGCCATACTTCAACGGCTACGCGGGCGGCGAGACCTATGGCGACCACATCGACGGCGCCATCCGCGTGGCATCGCCCGGCGCGGCGCCGCTGCGGGCGGACGTGTCGGCCACGGTGTTTTTGTCGGACCCGGACGAGTACGACGGCGGCGAGCTGATCGTCACCGACGCCTACGGTACCCATGAAGTGAAATTGCCGGCCGGCGATGCGATCCTGTATCCGTCGACGACGGTGCACCGCGTGGAACCGGTCACGCGCGGCGAGCGCCTGGCCTCGTTCCTGTGGGCGCAAAGCATGGTCCGCGACGACTGGCGGCGCACGATGCTGTTCGAGCTGGACCAGAATATCCAGTCGGTGCGCGCCGCCCACGGCGACAGCCCTGCCACCGTGGGGCTGACCGGGCATTATCACAACCTGCTGCGGATGTGGGCGGAGACCTGAACCAAAAACCCGGGACAGTCCCCTGTTTCAAGGAAATTTCCTTAAAACAAGGGACTGTCCCGGGTTTCGGTTGTAACGTATCTGCTTAGGACAGCTTGAAGTTGATCGGCACCAGCACATACACCGGCACCGGCTTGCCATCTTCCATATAAGGCTTGAACAGGCTGCGCAGCACGGCCTGGCGGCCGGCTTCGTCCAGGTTCGTCGAGCCGGAAGTTTTCTGCACCGTGGCCTGTTCGGGCGTGCCCTTTTCACTGATCAGCACGCGTACCATGACCACGCCGGTTTCGCCCAGGCGCCGCGAGATCGACGGGTAAACCAGCTGCGGCTGTCGCACATATTCCACACCCGTCACCTGTTTCGGCGCGGCAGGCGCGGCTGGTGCTGCAACCGGAGGGGCCGGCGGCGCCGGCGGCGCAGCGGCCGCGACAGGCGTGGCTTCGGCCGGCTTCACCGCTGCCGGCGGCACGGTGATCGTGTTCTCGATGACGATCGGCAGTTGCGGGATCACCGGCGTGAAGACGGGCGGCGGCTTGATGGCCACTTCGACCATTTTCGGCGGTGCTGGCGGCGACGGCGGTGCTGGCGGCGTCACGAAGGTCACGTCGACCACCTGCGGCAGCTTCTTCACCGCATCGGTCACCATGCCGCTCTGTATGGCCCAGAAAGCCGCCAGGTGGATGCCGACGATGAGGACGATCTTGCCGGATCGGTTGCGACTGCTGCCGAGAGTGAAATCGGGCGCCGCCGCGGCATGCGCGGCAGGGGGCTTGGACGTGAGCCGGGGCAGGCTTGAAAAATCCAGCCCGAGCCGCGACACGCCTGGCCGGGGAAGGCCGGGCAGGGTTTGCATGGGAATCCTCAGGTAGTGAGGGTGGGGCGCTTCAGAACCGTTTCCTGGAGGGGCGCAGCCACGTGTTCGTTCAGCACTTCAACGGCATAGTCCAGGCAATTGCCGCAGCACGTGGAAACACCCAATGCTTCGCGCAGCCCGTCCATGGTACTGATACCAAGGTCGATGGCTTGACGGATTTCTCGATCGGAGATGTTGTTGCAAACGCAAACGATCATTGAAACACCTTCTGGCTAGTCAGATGGAAACCGCCCCTGGGGCGGCCTCATCAAGAAAGGCGGGAGATCCTGGAGGCCCCGGTGCAAGCCTTAGCGCTGCATTGCAGCTCTGCTAATCTTAACACTTTCTTAATGAGAATCATTATCATTACGGTTCACATTCTGCCGCAACAGCGCGTACAATGCAAGCGATACCTGCAAATACAAACCATTCGCATTAGCCACTATAATGAACAGATTGATTTTCGCCAGAGAACTGCCATGACAACTGCTCCGACCCCCATCAATCTCGACGCCCTGGCGGTCGGGGCCAGCGGCACGGTGGTGCGCGTTGCGGCCGGCAATCCGGGCAGTCCGGGCGAAGTGGACGATGGCGCCGACCTCTCGCGCCGCCTGATGGAGCTGGGTTTCGTGCCCGGCGAAAAAATTCGCATGCTCAAGCGCGGCATGCCCGGCG
>DASVVD010000421.1:0-1682 GCA_036386715.1 Pseudoduganella sp. | reverse complement strand
TTGAGTGCCGCCTGCGACAGGGCCGCCGGCAGCGTAATGGGATCGTGGCCGGCGGCGGCACTAGCCGCGATGGCCATGCCAGCCAGCAGGGCCGCGAGTGAAGCGCGCAGCAGCGCGGCAGGTGCGGCCGGCCGCGGGCGATTGCGATTGAGAATTTGCAAGGCTGACTCCGTCGTGGTGCATGGTTCCGGACTGCCGGCCCCGGCGTGGCGCCGCGGCCGGCACAGGCCCCAGCGGCCTGCCCGGCTAGGGCGCGCGTTTAGCGCGCGGTTTCCTTGGCCACGATAGTTTCCGGGTTCAGGTCGCGGTTCGAACGCGGCTTGGTGACCACGCCATAGCCACCCACCAGGCCGTCGTTGACCAGCGCGTACATGCCCTTGTTGAAGTCGAAGATCACGTTCTTGACGGTATAGGGAGCGTTCACGTCGTACAGCTGGACCATCGAATTGAAGATCGAGCGGTACAGCTGGCCGCTGCGGTCGTAGGCGTCGTACAGCATGGCGCCGTAGGTATCCTCGTCGATGTAATAGGTCCGTTTCGTGTAGGCGTGGCGGAAACCCGGCTTGAGCGTGGCCTCGACCACCCACATGCGGTGCAGTTCCCAGCGCCAGCAGGCCGGGTTCGGATATTTTTCCTTGAACTGTTCCTCGACGCCGCAGCCGAAATACAGCTTGTAGGCGTTATACGGCACATACATTTCCTTCGAGCCGGCCAGCTTGAAATCGAAGCGGTCCATCGTGCCCGAAAACACGAACAGCTCGTCGAACAGGGTCACGCCACCCATGCTCGCCACCGGCGTGTCATACGAGAATTCGGGCGCGAGCTTGATGCGGCGCTGGCCCGGCGCGTAACTCCACGCGCGGCGCGGCTTCTGCGTCGGGTCGAGGAAATCCATCAGGCCGGTCACCTCGCCCGCCTTGCGGATCGGCGCGCTGTTGACCGAATAGGTACGCCAGTACATCTGCTCATCGCGGCCGTCCAGTTCGTCGTGGTAGTACGGCGTTTCCTCGAACGTCTGCTGCTGGGCCGTCAGCACGGCCTTGCCGCTGGAATCGACCACCCAGGAGCGCGAGGATTTCGTCGTCGTGTCGGCCTTGTAGCGCAGCTGCTGGTTCCACATCATCTCGTGGCCGGTCTTGGCGATCGGGAACGGGATGCCGCCGCGGCAACCCTGCTCCACGGACAGCCCGTCCTTGGCGGTCTTGCAGGACGTGGCATTGCGCACGGTCTTCGCCAGCACCGGTTCGGGCAACGCGGCCGTACGGTGGCTCGGGTAGATGTCCATGTAGAAGCCCGGGTTCTTCTTGAACAGTTCCTTCTGGCCGTCCGACAGTTTGTCGGCGTACTGCTGCCAGTTCTTGGCATCGATGCGCAGGATCGGCGCCTCGTCCTTGAACGGGTCGGCCCAGACGCCGCTGCCGGGTTTAAAGCCGGCCGGGGCCTTGGTCAGTCCGCCTGTGTAGGCCGGGATCGTACCTTCCTTGTTGCCGGCCTTGATGGCGCCAACCTGGGTCAGCGTGCCGCCCAGTTGCTTGGCGTCCTCGGGCGTCACCGCGGCGTGGGCGACGGTGCCGAGGCCAGCCAGCAACGCCAATGCGAGTGTGTGCTTGTTCATGTCTTGTCTCCTGTTGCGGCGCTTTAGAATGCCGTCTTGAAGGTAAAGGACAGCCAGCCGCGGTCGA
>DASVVD010000420.1:0-10153 GCA_036386715.1 Pseudoduganella sp. | reverse complement strand
TGCCGGCCCATTTCTGCTCGTCGCCCAGGATCTTGGTGCGGCCTTCTTCCTTGGCCGTCATGAAGTTGGCGATGCCGAAGCGCAGTTCCCACATGGCGTTTTGCGCGGCCACCAGGCCGGCGCTGCTGGCTTTCAGGTCGCGAATGCCTTCGTTGTCGCGCGCGACGCTGCGCAGCGACATGGCGCTGACTACGAGCAGCAGGGAGAACAGCACGCCCAGCATCAGGCTGATGCGCGTGCCGATTTTCAGGCCGTTGAACATTTTATTATTCCGTAATGGTGGGGCGCGAGTGGCTGGGACAGGGCCTTGCGCGAAATACATGCCGGCCAGGGAGCTGCAGGGAGTGGGCAGCGGCCGAAAGACAGGATTGTAGAACAGCGGTGTTGCCGCAGCAAAACTATTCCACAATTTCTGTTTCATTGAAGCAACAGATGCGAAAGGGGCTGTCGTGGCCCCTTCCTGCCTGTCCTGCCGCGGCTGTCAGCGCGCGGCGAAACGCACCGCGGCGGGGGCCGGCGCGGTGGCTGCTGCCTTCGCAGGCAGCACGCGGTTCAGCCCGCGTACCAGCACATTGCGCATCAGTCCGCTCAACTTCTGCTCCAGCAGCCAGTGTGCGAGCGCGGCGAGCGGCAGTGCGAACAGCAGCGTGAGGAACATCTGCGACCAGCTGCGCGTGTCGACGCCAAAGCGCGGCAGGTACTGCGTCAGCAGCGTCTGGCCGACAAAATGCGTGAGATACATCGAATACGACACGCTGCCCACCCATACCAGCGCCGCCGGCGGCCTGAGTGCCACGGTCTTGCTGGCCAGCGCCAGCATCGCCACCATCAGCGCCAGCGGCCAGCCCCAGCCCGCCGGGCCGTGGAACGCGCCTCCCCTGCCGTATACATACCAGGCGGCGAAGCCGGTGCCGCAGACGGCCAGCAGCCATGCCACCTGGGTGCTGCGCACGCGGAACCAGCCGCGCAGGTACAGGTGGCCGATCACCACGCCGGCAAGGAATTCGTAGATGATGGGGTTGGTTACCAGGTGCATGTAGGGCGAATGCAGGGCCAGGTGCTGGCGCACGTCCAGCGTGGGGCCGCCGCGGTCCAGCGGGATCAGCACGAGCGTTGCCAGCATCCACGCGGCGAACATCAGCCAGCGCAGGCGGCCTGCCAGCATGCACAGGCCGAACACGAGATAGAAATACACTTCAAAGGCCAGTGTCCAGCCGAGCGGGAAGGCAAAGCCGAAATAGGGCGGACTGGCAGGGTCCACGGGCACGAACAGCAGCGATTTCACCAGCACCTTGACGCGCGCCGCATCGTCAAAATAGGCCAGGCCGCCACCTGTCAGCAACACGAAGCCCACCGTGACCACCGCGTAGGCGGGCCAGATGCGGGCCAGGCGCTTCACCCCGAACAGCGCGGCACTGCGCGCGCCGGTCATGCCAGTGGTGGTATAGACCATGATGAAGCCGCTGATGATGAAGAACAGGTCCACGCCCATCGCGCCTGGATAGAACAGCTTGTCGGCCAGGGCGAACTGGTCGGTGTCGAGCAGCAGGTAACGCCCGTGCGTGAGCACCACCAGCAACACCGCGATGCCGCGCAGCGCCTGTATCCAATGCAGCTTGTCGTCTGCTTCCTTCATTCCAGTTTCCTTCGTGTGCCGTTGGCAAAAAGGCGAAAGTGTAGCATCGCGGCACTATCCAAGCCATCCCGTGGCGGCCCCGGCGGGTGCGGCGGCAGGCTGACGAGTGTAGAATGTCGGGGGTTTTTATCCCCGATTCCCACAGGAGCAGCTTCTCGATGACCGACCCGAATCACCCGCATCCACGCCGCATCAGCCCCATCGCCTCGTTCATCTTCATGTCCCGCTGGCTGCAGCTGCCGCTATACCTGGGCCTGATCCTGGCGCAGTGCGTCTACGTGTTTCACTTCTGGGTCGAGCTGAAGGATCTGATCGGTGCCGCGCTGGGCAATGCAGACTCGCTGCAGCACATCATCGCCGCCGTGGCCGTGCCGAACGCGCCGCCGCCGACCAAGCTGAACGAAACCACCATCATGCTGGTGGTGCTGGGCCTGATCGACGTGGTCATGATCTCGAACCTGCTGATCATGGTGATCGTGGGCGGCTACGAAACCTTTGTCTCGCGCATGCACCTCGAAGAGCACCCGGACCAGCCGGAATGGCTGTCGCACGTGAACGCCTCGGTCCTGAAGACCAAGCTGGCCACGGCCATCATCGGCATCTCGTCGATCCACCTGCTGAAAACGTTCATCAACGCCCAGGTGTACGACCCCAAGACGCTCATCGCGCAAACCGTCATCCACATCGCATTCCTGCTGTCCGCCATGGCGATCGCTTACACCGACCGCTTGATGACCGGCACGCAAAACGGTTCCAAGCATCACTAATCCAGCCAACCGCAAGAGAACAGTCATGACCATCATCAAGCAAGACGACCTGATCGAATCCGTGGCAGCCGCGCTGCAGTACATCAGCTATTACCACCCTGCCGACTATATCCAGCACCTGGCCCGCGCCTACGAATCGGAGCAGAGCCCGGCCGCCAAGGACGCGATCGCCCAGATCCTGACCAACTCGCGCATGTGCGCCGAGGGCAAGCGCCCGATTTGCCAGGATACCGGCATGGTCAACGTGTTCCTCAAGATCGGCATGGGCGTGCGCTTCGAAGGTTTCAAGGGCACGGTCACGGATGCGGTCAACGAAGGCGTGCGCCGCGCGTACAACTTTGCCGACAACAAGCTGCGCGCCTCGATCGTGGCGGACCCGCACTTCGAGCGCAAGAACACCAAGGACAACACGCCGGCCGTGGTGCACATGGAACTGGTGGAAGGCAATACCGTTGAAGTAGGCGTGGCCGCCAAGGGCGGCGGCTCCGAGAACAAGACCAAGTTCGTGATGCTGAACCCGTCCGACTCGCTGGTGGACTGGGTGCTCAAGACGGTGCCGCTGATGGGCGCCGGCTGGTGCCCGCCGGGCATGCTGGGCATCGGCATCGGCGGCAGTGCCGAAAAGGCCATGCTGCTGGCGAAGGAGTCGCTGATGGAAGACATCGACATGTTCGAGCTCAAAAAGCGCGGCCCGCAGAACAAGCTCGAAGAGCTGCGCATCGAACTGTGCGACAAGGTCAACGCGCTGGGCATCGGCGCACAGGGCCTGGGCGGCCTGACGACCGTGCTGGACGTGAAGATCAACATGTACCCGACGCACGCGGCCTCCAAGCCGGTGGCCATGATCCCGAACTGCGCCGCCACCCGCCACGCGCACTTCGTGCTCGATGGTTCCGGCCCGGCCTACATCGAGCCGCCGAAGCTGTCCGACTGGCCGGATGTGTCGTGGGCGCCGAACACCGAGAAATCGAAGCGCGTCGACCTCGACACGCTGACCAAGGAAGAAGTGGCATCGTGGACCCCGGGCCAGACGCTGCTCCTGAACGGCAAGATGCTGACCGGCCGCGATGCCGCGCACAAGCGCATCCAGGACATGCTGGCCAAGGGCGAAGAGCTGCCGGTGGACTTCACCAACCGCGTGATCTACTACGTGGGCCCGGTGGACCCGGTGCGCGACGAAGCCGTCGGCCCGGCCGGCCCGACCACGGCCACCCGCATGGACAAGTTCACCGACATGATGCTGGAAAAAACCGGCCTGATCTCCATGGTCGGCAAGGCCGAGCGCGGCCCGGTGGCGATCGAGTCGATCCAGAAGCACGGCTCGGCCTACCTGATGGCCGTGGGCGGTGCCGCCTACCTGGTGTCGAAGGCGATCAAGAGCGCCACCGTGGTAGGCTTTGCCGACCTGGGCATGGAAGCGATCTACGAGTTCGACGTGGTCGACATGCCGGTCACCGTGGCCGTCGATTCCACCGGTACCTCGGTGCACAACACCGGGCCGAAGGAATGGTCCGTCAAGATCGAGTCGCTGAAGAACGCTGCTGCTGCTGCTGCCGCCGCCGCAGTTCCAGCTTAATTTCCAGCTTAATTTCCAGCTTGATTTCCGGCTTGATTACTCTTTAACCAGGAACTCGTGATGACACAGCCCGTTCGCAATGTTGGCGTCGATTCCCCGATCGGGATCTTCGATTCCGGCGTGGGCGGGCTGTCGGTGCTGCGCCATATCCATGCGCAGCTGCCGCACGAGCACCTGGTGTATTTCGCCGATTCCGGTCACGCGCCTTATGGTGACCGCGAAGAGGAATGGGTGGTGCAGCGCTCGCTCGCTGTCGCCGCATTCCTGTTCGGGCAAGGCATCAAGGCGCTGGTGGTGGCCTGCAATACCGCCACCGTGGCCGCCATCAAGGCGATCCGCACCGAATGGCCGGGCATGCCGATCGTGGGCGTGGAACCGGGGCTGAAACCCGGCGCGGCAGCCACCAGGAGTGGCACGGTCGGCGTGCTGGCCACCGACCGCACGCTGCACGGCGAGAAATTCCTGTCATTGCGCGACCAGGTCAGCAGCGCCACCGGCACCGAGTTCCTGCTGCAGCCCTGCATCGGGCTGGTCGACCAGATCGAGCTGGGCCAGCTGGGCTCGCAGGCCACGATGGCACTGCTGGAGCAATACGTGGCGCCGCTGCTCGATGGCGGTGCCGACACGCTGGTGCTGGGCTGCACGCACTACCCGTTCGTCGAACAGGCGATCCGCGACGTGGCCGCCCGGCACGCGTCGCACGATGCCACCGCGCCCGTCACCTTGATCGACACCGGCGACGCCGTCGCCCGTCAGCTTGCGCGCCTGCTCGAAGGCGCCGGCCTGCAGCGCCCCGGCGGCACGCCCCACCTGCGCGGCTACACCACCGCCAGCGCCGCCGTGCTCGCCGAAGCCTTCCGCGCCCTGCTCTCGCTCACCCCGCAAGTCGAAGCCATCAACGTCGGCTGAAGGCAGGCGCAAACCAGAGCGAAAAACCCGGGACAGTCCCTGGTTTCCAGGAAATTTCCTCAAAACCAGGGACTGTCCCGGGTTTTCTGGAAATTTCTCGAAAAGAGGGGTTTGCCAAATGCTAATCGGCTGTATATAATGCGGCCTCTGTTGCACGATGTGTAGCAGAAAAAAGTAGTTCAGTGGTGGCTGTAGCTCAGTTGGTAGAGTCCAGGATTGTGATTCCTGTTGTCGTGGGTTCGAGCCCCATCAGCCACCCCACCGAATTCAATGAAGAAGGTCACCTGCTCCGGCATGTGGCCTTTTTTGTTTTTCGCGCTCTTCTTCAAGGCCCTGCCGATACCCTGTTGCAATTTCGCCATCTGGTAGTTATAAAAAAGATACTGCTCGTCGTTTCCGTTCATACTTGATCAACGGAAAATGGAGAGCATATGGCACCCGACCGGCACAACAATTTCAATCTCCTGCGATTGGTTCTGGCGCTCGGTGTCATCCTTTCCCATTCTCCCGAGCTGACCGATGGTGACAACCATCGCGAACCGCTCATGTGGCTGTTCGATACGATCCCGCTGGGCTTCCTGGCGGTCGATGCTTTCTTCCTGCTCAGCGGCTACCTGATCGTGCAGAGCTGGGATCAGCACCCGCGGGCCAGGCTGTTCCTGCGCAAGCGGATACTGCGGATTTACCCCGCCTTCTTTGTCGCCAGCCTGGTCTGCGCGGTGTTCGTCGGGCCGCTCGGTGCCGACCCGGTGGAATACATCGCGGCGTTCGACATCAGTGCGTTTGCCGTCGGCGCCCTGCTGCTGCAGCCGCCCGTCGTCCCCCCGGTCTTCCAGGGCACGGCACTGCCGAAGATTAACCTGTCGATGTGGACGATCTCGCAGGAGTTCGCCTGCTATGTGATGGTACTCATGGCCGGCAAAAGCGGCGCGCTGCGCATCCGCCATTTCTGGCTCGCCCTGACCCTCGCGGTGCTTGGCATCGTGGCCATGTCGAGGGTGCTCCATTTCGATGCGGGTTTCCTGCGGCTGCCCTGCTTCTTCCTCAGTGGCGGCTGCTTCTATATCTATCGCCAGTCCATTCCGCTGGATGGCAGGATCGCCATTGCAATGACCGCCGCTGTCACGGTCTGCATGTTTTCCTGGAGCGCGGCCGAACTGGCGCTGGCGACCGGCGGCTGTTATGTCCTGGTCTACCTGGCCAATAAATCGTCGGCGGTGCTGGCCCGCTTCAACCGGCTGCCGGACGTGTCGTACGGCACCTACCTGTATGCCTGGCCCATCCAGAAACTGCTGGTCTGGTATATCCCCGGCATTTCGCCCTGGCTGGTGTTCGCCATTGCTGCCCCGGCCGCCACCTTGCTGGGCGCCATCAGCTGGTTCGCCATTGAAAAGCCCGCGCTCAGGTTCAGGCGGGCTGCAATGCCAGCCGCCACCGCACAAACCGGCAATACCGCCGCCTGATGCTTTGGGGTGAGTTTTCGGCTGCTTTCCTGGCTACATTCGTGGCTACATTCGCGGCTGAGCTCGTGTCCGATAACGGGGTTGACCCCATGGTGGACACGAACTCTGCCCTAGTGCATCGGAACGCCGTGGCCCTTGTATTCCCACTTGGTTGCAGCCGATAGCCGTTTGATACAATCACGCACCAGGCTGGCGCCATGGCGCCGGCGGTCGCGGGTTGCCACTGCCGCGCGCGTGGCCTTTTGTTTTTTCACGAGCGATCAATGCAGATTACCGGACAATCCCTCACCCGCGCCGATGTGGAAGTGGCACTTTCCCAGGGCACGCCCATTTTCCAGGAGTGCGATCTCGATGCCGCCGACCTGTCGCGGCTCGACCTGCGCGGCGCGTCGTTCACCGGCTGCAGCATGGCCGAGACGTCGTTCTATGCCGCCACGCTGGCGCACACGGTGTGGCGGCGCTGCCGTGGCCGGCAGGTGGATTTCGAAGCGGCCGATTGCACCGATGCGCAATTCCACGGCTGCGACCTGAACAACAGCAGCTGGCGCCGTGCACGGCTGGCGTCGGCCCTGCTGAAAGGCTGCAAGCTGACCGGCGCCAGTTTCGAGGAAGCCGCGCACCTGGCACTGGCGTTCGAGGATTGCCTGTTGATCGGCGCCGACCTGCGCCGCATGTCGTTCCGCAAGGCCACGCTGGTACAGCTCGATTTCAGCGATGCCGACCTGGCCGGCTGCGATTTCCGCGATGCCGTGTTCGAAGGCGGCAGCCTGCGCAACGCCAACCTGAAACAGGCGCGCTTCGACAACGCCGACCTGCGCGAAACCGATCTGGGCGGCCTCACGCTGGCCGACGTGAAGCTGTTCCAGGGCGCCTGGATCACGCCGCGGCAGGCGGCCGAGGTGGTCAGCGAACTGGGCTTGCGGGTCGCTTGATACCGCTTCGAGGCGGGACCGTTGTAAGCCTGGGCGATCGTGGGAATATTCCTCATTAAGTTGCCCTAAGGAACTACTTTGACGGTAGAATATTGATACTCCTTAATATAAAAAAGCCCGCCACCATGTCCGAAGCCGCCACCCTCTCGAAAGAATTCACCACGTACAGCAAGGACACGCCAACCGAGCGTCCCGGCCGCGACGGCCGGGCCGCCGTGTTCGTGCCGACCGAGTTCATGGACATGGGCCCCTCGGCGCCGATCCGCAAGGGTGCCGGCATTGTCGGGTTCGGCAATCCCGATGGCACGCTGACCGTGTATTTCGAGGCCAACCGCTTCGACGAAACCAGCCTGCACAAGTGGGAAAACAAGGTGCGCAAGGCTTATGACCGGCTGGTGATGGTGGCACCCACCGTGTCGAAGGCCAAGCTGAATGCCTCGACGATGGAACTGGTCGGCTTCATCGACGGCGCCGGCATCCAGGTCCGCCATCCCGACTTCCTGGCAGCCTGGCTGAAGCTGTCGGACGCACTCGATACCGCGCCGGAAGCCAATGTGATCACCTTCGGCCGCCGCTGAAAAAACAACACCTGCACGGCGCCGCGAATGTAAAAACCGCGCTGGGGGCGTAAAAACCGCGTTGTAAACGCAAAATGCGCGGGCTTTTCAGCCTGCGCATTCTCACGAGCATTCCTCCTACAACCTCTTGCACCTTTTGCCGATGCCCCCGTGGCGCAGCTCTTTTAAGATAGTCTTAAGTCAAAAGGAGTCCATCATGTTACGGCACATCCCCCTCACCTTCGGTACATTGCTGCTCGGCCTGGTCGGCACCTCCACGTACCTGCTGTGCTCCACCGACATGCTGCACAACGCAACGTTCTTCCTGCTGCATTGATATGCCCGCGGCAGCAATGCCGCGAGCGAACGGTGACGATCGATCAGCGGCGACCGCCCCAGCCACGTCCACGGCCATAACCGCCATGGCCCCAGCCGCGCGAGTGATTGCTGAACATGAAATCCAGCCCGATCGTGACCGGCGGATACCAGTACGAAGGCCCACCATACACTGGCGCCGGCGCATAGACCGGCTGCGGCACGTAGACGGGCTGCTGCACGTACGTTACCGCGGGCTGCACCGGCATCGGCTCGGTGGTGTAGGTAACGGCTGAACCGGAGCGCGCCACGGTGCCCGGTGCCACCGGCGTTACAGAAACAGTGCGCCACGCGTATGGATCCACGGGCTGCGCCGCGTAATACGGCCCCGGCACGGCACAACCGGCCAGCAGCGCGGCCATGCCAAGCAGGCCGGCAGGAACAATCAACGATCTCTTCATGGTAAATCTCCTTCCCAATAATGAACTATAGGGAATTTTCGGCGCGCCCGCCGCGGATTTACACACGGTTACAGCGGCCAACAACGTTGAAATATATAAGCTCAACTACAGCGGATGAACTGCATCGACTGAACTGCAGCGGCTGAACGACGGCCCTTGAAATACAGCCGGCAATCGGTGCCGGACACTGCAGCGGCGGGCAGCGGCGCCAGATGTAAAAAACCGCGCGATCCTCTCACGTAATCGCGCGGCCGAAAACTTGTAAAGCCGGCGTCAGTGGTGGCGTGCCTGCTTCTTGCCGCCGCCCGCGCCTTCATTGCTGCCCGCCTTGGTATGGCTGGCCGCCTCCTTGCCCTGCTTGGCTTTCTTGGGAGAAGGCGTTGCCTTGGCATCCGCCTCGGTGGCGGACTGCTTGTTTTGCGATCCCGTCGATTTCGATTGCGCCATCAAATCCTCCGTGAATTAATTTAACAATTCAAATATACGGTATGTCGCATTTATCGAGCGCACGACCGGCCTGGTCCAGGCGCTGGGCGCAGATTTCGAAGCGCAGGCCGTATTCGAGATCGATGCGGTACACCTTCCCGTAAGGCAGTGCCACGCCGTTTTGCATGGCCTTGCGGTACTGCAGCGCGGTCACGTCGTTGGGAATCGCCATCGAGGTGTGGAAGTTGCGGCGGCGATCCTGCTGGCGGCGGTGCACGTCCACCAGCAGGTCCAGGTCCAGTGTGACGCCACCATTGATGTAGTCGTAGCGCTTGATGTTGCGCGATGCGCTCAACACACCCCAGGCGCATGGCACCGCCGCGGCACCGGCCTTTTGCGGGCAGTTGTTAATCTGCGCCAGCGGGAAGATTTCCTCGTGGCCGGCCAGCTGCGCCAGCGGCCAGGTGGTGCGTACGCCGTCAGGCTTGCCCGAAAGCGGGTTGGTCCATGTCATGGCGTTGATCACGGAAACGGTCTGCCCGGCGCGCGCCGGGTCGTTCGGGTTGCGCATCATGTTCATGCTCATGCTGCAGCCGGACAGCAGTGCCAGGGACATCAGGGACAAACAAAGCGGCTTTTTCATGGCGATGGGCAGTCGATGGAAGCACTCAGATTAACAGATGTAAGTGCTTGTCAACAACAGGGGAAGCTTTCCGTGGTATGGCACCCGGATCGTGCGCAGGAACACGCGCAAAAAAAAATGCCGGCTTGCGCCGGCTTTAAGGAGGGTAAACAAAGGTAAAACAAAGGGAAATCAGTCGAGCTTCCAGGCGTAGTCGACCTTGGCCCACGTTTCCGCCGGCGAGCCGTCTTTCGAGCCCGGCTTGAACTTGCAGGCGGACAGCGACTTGATCGCCGCCTTGTCCAGGTTCTTGAAGCCGCTCGACTTGTCGAGCTTGGAATCCTTGACGTCGCCGCCCGGCGATACCAGGAACGACATCGACACGGTGCCCTGCTCTTCGTTCATCAGCGAGGCCTTCGGGTAATCGGCCTTGCAGTTCTTGCTGTCGAAAGAATCCGGCACTTCAACGGCGCAGGCAGCACCCGCGAA